>NZ_JBEOZU010000044.1:47368-80410 GCF_040298185.1 Streptomyces sp. NPDC001634
TTTGTTAAACCCCCGGGCCCTCTAACTCAACCGGCCATGTTTGCTCGCTGAGGTCGCCTTACGGGCTGTCGCTAATTGGGCGGGGGGCCGCCCCCGGGGGGGCCGCCCCCCCCTTCGCGGTCGAGCGGCTCAGTTCCCGCTGACCGTCACCGTCTGGTCGTTCTTCAGCTCGTCCACCAACGTCTTGACCTTGGCCTTGTCCCAGACCAGGTTGCCGCCGGTCGAGCCGGAGATCGGCATGTTCATCGACTTGCCGTTGCCGCTGTTGACGCCCTTCATCGCCCAGAACATGGACCCCAGGTCCCACAGGCTCATGTCCTTGTCGACGGTCAGGGCGTCCAGGCCCGCGCCCATGGTCGGGTAGAGCTTGAAGGGGTTCAGGACGGTCGACGGGGTCGCCACCTGGTGGGCCAGGGCGGCGAGGAACTTCTGCTGGTTCTTCGTGCGCTGCAGGTCGCTCGTGGCGAAGGCGTGCCGGGTACGCACGAAGGCGAGAGCCTGGTCGCCGTTCAGCGTCTGCGTGCCCGCCTTGAAGTCGGCGCCCGAGTACTTGTCCTTGAAGCCCTTGTCGATGGTGATCTCGACGCCGCCGACCGCGTCCACGATGTTCGCGAAGCCGGCGAAGCCGATCTCCGCGTAGTGGTCGATGTGCAGCCCGGTGTTGTACTCGATCGTGCGGACCAGCAGCGTCGGCCCGTCCTCCGAGTACGCGGCGTTCAGCTTGGTATGCCGGCCCGTGCCCTTGAAGGTCTTGCCCGACTGGGAGCCCACGTACGTCGGTATCTCCACGTCCGAGTCACGAGGCAGCGAGATCAGGGTGTCGCCGTTGTCCCCGACGTGCAGGATCATCATCGTGTCCGTGCGCTTGCCCTCGGCGGACCCGGTGTGCAGCTTCTGCTTGTCCGCGTCCGACAGGCCCGCGCGGCTGTCGGAGCCGACGATCAGGTAGTTCGTGCCCTCGCCCGCGGCGGGCCGGTCGATGACCTTGGAGAGGTCGACGTCGCGGTGGAGCTTGGAGTCGGCCCAGAAGTACGTGGCCACCGAGGCCACCACCAGCACTGTGACCAGGGTGATCGCGGTCCACTTGATCCGGCGGCCCCAGCTCGGGCGCTGCCGGTACTGCTGGAACTCCGGGTCCGGGTCGTTGTCGTTGGGTACGAAGCCGCCGCCCCGGCCGCCGCCGTAGACCTGGCCCGTGTTGTAGCCGCTGTCGTATGCGTTGTCGTACCCCTGGTCGTCCGGGTACGTCGGCTGCTGCGGCACGCCGCCGTAGGGCGGCGCGGCCTGAGGGCCGCCAGGCCCGCGCCGGACCTGCCGCATCACGCGTGCGCCCTCAGGCTGCACGCTGCCGCTGCCGCGTCCGTAGCGGTTGCCGCGGCTCTCGTTCCATCCCTCGGGCCAATCGTTCATGGGCCCCAGTGTGCAGGGTCGGGGTGTGTGGCTTACAAGAGTCGGCGGGAAACGGGGTCAGGGCTGTTGCGAAGCTGACACAAAGTCTCCGGATGTCACCCCGGCATAAGGTGGACGCCATGACAGACCAGGCCCCCGCCCCGGAACCAGAAATTCCGGCCGAAATCGCAGGTGAACTCCCCGGGAAGCCCACCTCCGCGTCCCGGACCACCCTCAGCCACATCATGACCCACAACGACACCAACCTGCTGGGCACGGTGCACGGCGGTGTGATCATGAAGCTTGTCGACGACGCGGCGGGCGCCGTGGCCGGCCGGCACTCCGGCGGCCCGGCCGTGACCGCGTCCATGGACGAGATGGCGTTCCTGGAGCCGGTCAGGGTCGGTGACCTCGTCCATGTGAAGGCCCAGGTCAACTGGACCGGCCGCAGCTCGATGGAGATCGGCGTACGGGTCCTGGCCGAGCGCTGGAACGAGTCGACGCCGGCCACCCATGTCGGCTCCGCGTACCTCGTCTTCGCCGCGGTCGACGCCGACGGCAAACCGCGGGCGGTGCCGCCGGTCGTCCCGGAGACGGAACGCGACAAGCGCCGCTACCAGGAGGCCCAGATCCGCCGCACCCACCGCCTGGCCCGCCGCCGCGCGATCAAGGAACTGCGGGAGAAGAGCGCCGCGGAGGGCTACAAGGACTGAACGCACCGTGACCGGGCCGCCCGGCGTGTGCCACGGGTCTTCTACGGACCGCGTGTGCCACGGGGTCTTCTACGGACATTGTTCTACGGACACACCACCTGGTCCCCGGTCACCACCGGCTCCGTCTTCTCCGGCTCCGCCGTCTTCACCCTCCGTACCTCCTTGAAATCCGCCCCGACGATCACCCTCAGCGTCGGCCCCCGACCGGCGGCCTTGCGCAGCTCGCTGCCCGGCAGGGCCGCCGCCAGGGATTTCGCCGAGCGGTCCCAGCGCGGGTCGTAGAGGATGACCGTGCGCTGGGCACCATGGTCCGCGGAGCTCGCCGGGTGCCGCGTCGTCTGGAACCCGGTGGCCGCCAGCGCGTCGTCCACGCGCTTGCCGAGCCCCTCCGCGGCCGTCCCGTTCTCCACCTGCACCCGGATCTGCTGCGGGGCCACCTCCACGGGCACCGCGGCCGGGGCCGCCGGGCCCTTGGGGCCCTTCGGCCGGGGCTGCGGCGGGGCGAGCGGCCTGTCGTCGCGCAGCGCGTCGAACAGGGCCCGCGCCTTCGCGTCGTCCCACTTCACGGTCGAGCCGAGGCCCTTGACCTCGTAGGTCATCTGCCCGATCGGCACGGTCGTGAACTCGGACGAGTGCGGTGAGAAGTTCCGCATGGCCCGGCCCAGGTCGAGCAGCTCGTCCGTGCCGAAGCCCCGGTCGGCCCGCACCGAGCCGAGCACGGCCCGTGTCACATCCCGGAACCTCAGCGGGTTCAGCAGCACACCCGACGAGGTCGCCCCGTCGATCAGCGACGCCAGGAACCTCTGCTGCCGCTGCATCCGCCCCAGGTCGGAGGCGCCGTCGATATGCCGGGACCGTACGTACTGCAGCGCCTGCCCGCCGCCCAGCACATGGGTTCCCGCCGGCAGGTCGAGCCCGGTGTACGCGTCCTTCACCGGCTGGGCGGTGCAGATCCGGACACCGCCGAGCACGTCCACCGTCTTCATGAAGCTGATGAAGTCGACCTCCAGATAGTGGTCGATCTTGAGGTGGGTCATGGTCTCGACCGTGCGCACGGTCAGGTTCGGGCCACCCTCCGCGTACGCCGCGTTCAGCCTGATCGGGTGGGTGTCGTGCTGCTGTCCGGTCGTCTGGTCGGTGTGCGTCGGCACCTCCGCGTACGAGTCGCGCGGCAGACTCACGACCGTGGCCCGCTCCCGGTCCGCCGAGATGTGCACGATCATGATCGTGTCGGTGCAGTGGCAGGGCGTGCCCCCGAGGCGGAACCTGTGTCGCTCCCGCTCGGTGATCTTGTCGCGGCCGTCGGTGCCGACCAGCAGGACGTTCATGCCGTGGCCCGCCGCGGGGCGGTTCTTCATGTCCTTGAAGGGGTCGACCCGGGCGATGTCCGCGTCGAGGCCGGCGACCACCGCGTGCCCGATGCCCGCCGCCGCGAGGACCACCACGGAGAACGTGGTGGCCGCCCGCATGGCCCAGCCCGACTTCTTCCGTCGCACGGGCGGCCGCCGCGCGGGGGAGCGGCGGGCCGGCGGACGGCGCACGGGGGAGCGGGTCGGCGTGGGCACGGGGGACACCTCCGCGGGGCTGGGGGTGGGGTCCGGCAGCACCGTAGGCCGATACGATCTGCGGCCCCGGGCGGCGCGCATCGGTGTCCCCCGTTCGCGGTAACGTGAGCCCCCTATGAACGCCAAGCCCGACGTGCAGCTCCCCGCCGTTTCCGTGATCATGCCCGTCCTCGACGAGGAGCGGCATCTGCGCGGAGCCGTCCAAGCGATCCTCGCCCAGGAGTACGGCGGTGAGATGGAGGTCGTGATCGCCCTCGGTCCGTCCACGGACCGCACGGACGAGATCGCCGCCGAGCTGGTCCGTGAGGACCCGCGGGTGCACACGGTGCCGAACCCGACCGGCCGCACGCCCGCCGCGCTCAACGCCGCGATCAAGGCCTCCCGCCACCCGATCGTGGTCCGCGTGGACGGCCACGGCATGCTCTCGACCGACTACATCGCGACCGCCGTGCGCCTCCTGGAGGAGACCGGCGCGCAGAACGTCGGCGGCATCATGCACGCCGAGGGCGAGAACGACTGGGAGCGCGCGGTCGCCGCCGCCATGACCTCGAAGATCGGCGTCGGGAACGCCGCCTTCCACACGGGCGGCGAGGCCGGTCCGGCTGAGACGGTCTACCTCGGTGTCTTCCGGCGCGAGGCCCTGGAGCAGCAGGGCGGCTACAACGAGGAGTTCATCCGCGCCCAGGACTGGGAGCTCAACTTCCGGATCCGGGAGGCCGGCGGCCTCATCTGGTTCTCGCCCGAGCTGAAGGTGTCGTACCGGCCGCGGCCGAGCGTGAGGGCCCTCGCCAAGCAGTACAAGGACTACGGGCGCTGGCGGCACGTCGTCGCCCGCTACCACGAGGGCTCCATCAACCTGCGCTACCTGGCCCCGCCGGCCGCGGTCTGTGCGATCGCGGCGGGCGTCGTGGTGGGCGCCGCGCTGACCCCGTGGGGCCTTGTGATCCCCGGCGGTTATCTCGCGGCGATCGCCCTCGGTTCCGTCCCCGCGGGCAAGGGACTGCCCCTGAAGGCGCGGCTGCAGATCCCCGTTGCCCTCGCGACCATGCACATGTCGTGGGGCTGGGGCTTCCTGACCAGCCCGAAGTCACTGGCGAAGAAGGTCATCGCGTCGCGGCGGCCGGCGGTCGTCGCCTCCAACTGAGCACAACCGCAACGGGTCGGGGCCCCTCCAGCGGGAGGGGCCCCGACCCGTTCGGTCACCAGGTGTAGGCCGGGTCCACAGTCATGCACTTCTTGTCCGCGCCGTTGAGCACGTTCGCGGTCGTCGGGGTCTTGTTGTCCTCCTTCGGCACCTTGTACGTGGTGCCCGACGTCCAGTCGGCGCCCACGACCAGGGTGACGCCGGAGACGTCCGTCGACTTCTGCACCGAACTCGTGGGGATGCCCAGGGCCTTGGCGACCCGCTCGGCGTCGCCCTTCAGATCCGCGCTCGGATAGCGGATCACCGTTTTGTCCTCGGAGAGCACCGTCGAGGAGTCGGCCTGGGCCTCGGTGAATCCCTTGCCGACGAGGAGTCCGGCCACCGTGCTCGCCCGTCCGCTCACCGGTCCCGACTCGGACGTCCGGGTGCCGTTCTGCACCTGCACCGCGATCTTGTCGTCGCTGTCCGTCGGGGCTGCGGCCGGCGCCGGTGTGGTCTTCTTCTTGGGCGTGTCCTTGCCGTCGAGCGCGATGTCCTCGCGCACCAGGCGGAACAGCTTGTCCGCGTCACCCGGCTTGGGCACCACGCGCTCGCCGGCGTACTCGTACGGCATGGTCGTCATCGTGATGCGTTCGGTGGGCACCTTCTTCAGCTCGGTGCTCAGGTCGTAGAGATTCGCGACCGTGCCGAGCCCCTTGTCGACGGTGAGTGCCGCGGTGGCCGTCTCGGCGAGCTTGCGCAGCTTGTTCGGGTTGCTCAGGGTGGCGTTCTCCCGCAGCTGGCGGACCATCGCGCTCATGTACTGGTGCTGCGCCTTCGTCCGGGCGATGTCGCTGCCGTCCTCGAAGCCGTACCGCGTGCGCAGCCACTGCAGGGCCTGGGTGCCCTTGACGTACGTGGTGCCCGCCTTCAGTTTCAGGCCCGAGCCATGGCCGGAGGAGGTGTGCGAGAAGATGTTCTTGTCCACGCACACCGGGACGCCGCCGATCGCGTCGGCCATGGACACCACGCCCGAGAAGTCGACCATGATGAAGTGGTCGATGTGGATGTCGGTGAGCTTCTCCCAGGTGGCGACCGTGCAGCCGGGGCCGCCGCGGCCCAGTGAGCTGTTCACCATCGCTCGCGTCAACTCCGGATAGACGTGCTGCGTCTTCGGGTCGGTGCACTCGGGGATCTTCAGCAGTGTGTCGCGCGGCAGGCTGACCACGGACATGTTGGTGCGGTCCGCCGAGAGGTGCACCAGCATCTGGACGTCGCCGTTCGGGGGTCCCCCGAAGGTGTCCCTCGCACCGCCGAGCTGCTGGTTCTCCGCGGTGTCGCGTGCGTCCGAGCCGATGAGGAGGATGTTCAGCGGGGTCTGGCCCGCCGCGTTCGGCTTCGACTCGGCGGCACGGTCCTTCGCGTTGCCGATGTTGAGGTCGTCCTTTTTGATGTTGTCGTTCAGGTGCTGGTAGTAGAGGTATCCGGCCCCGGCCGTGCCGAGTATCACGACCGCCAGGACGGTCGCCGACCAGCGCAGGACACGGCGTCTGCGGCGCGGGTGCCCCTCGACCCCGCCTCGGCGCCCGCCCCCCTGCCCACCCTGGCCGTGTGGCTCGGCCGGCGGACCGTCGTCGCCGTCCTGAGCGGCGTCGCCGTTCTTGTCGTACAGACTGTCGTCCCAGCCCAGTTCACCGGCGTGCCCTGCACGTGGTCGCGTCCCCTTTCCGCGCACACTGCTCTGCACCAAGTCCCTGCCCTCCCCACCCTGGGCCCGACAAACGGGGCCACCATGCGGTCCGGGAGGACGCCTTGTCGCGTCTCCGGAACCTTCGCCGGAGGCGGGACGCCGCTCGCGTCCCGCCGGATGTTGTCTCGCGTTCAGTAACTAGACGCCTGACGCGCCCGGCAGGATGTATCCCTCCGGCACGTCCGCGTCCTGTTAGACGCAGGACGGGGCCATTACGTCACTTGGCGCACTGAACCTTGTCCGCCGTGGACTTCTGGATGCTCGACGGCGCCTTCGTCGGCGTCGTCAGGGGCACCCCGGCCCCCTTGAAGTCCTTCCCGAGGGTCAGCACGATCGCGGGCAGACCCTGGGCGTTCCTCTCGCTCTTGCCCGGCTTCAGCGCCGACGCGGGCAGACCCATGAGGTCCGCCAGCTTGCGTGCCTGATCGGCCTGGTCGGGAGAGTACTCAATGGTCGTGTTGCTGAGTGTTGCGCTCGCGTTGCCGAGTTGGCTGGACTTGATCACGCCCTCAGTGTTCTGCAGCCAGCTGAGAGTCTCCTGTGCGCTGCCCGCCGGAGCGCCGCCGTTGTAGATGTCGACGCGGATGTCGGAGGCGGCCGAGCGGGTGCCCTTGAGGCGGGCGGCCACGGCGGCGTTCTCCTGCTGCTTCTTCTGCTTGACCTCGGTGAGGGAGACGTCGCCCTTGATCAGCTGGAAGACCTCGGGGGCCTTGCTCTGGTCGACGATCACCGTCTTCTTGACCGCGCCGTCCGCCGGGTTGTCGAGCACCGGCACCGTCGTGAAGCTCAGGTTCTTGGGGTTGAGCTTGCCCAGCTCCAGACCGAGGTCCTTCAGCTTGCCGATGCTCTTGATCTTCGAGTCGACGGTCAGCGCCTTGGTGGCCGCCTCCGCCACGTCCAGCATCTTGGACGGGTCGGAGAGCGTGGAGTTGGACTTCAACTTGCGCATCAGCGAGCTGAGGAACTGCTGCTGGAGCTGAATCCGGCTCAGGTCGCCGCCGAAACCGACCGAGTGCCGGGTGCGCACGAAGGCGAGGGCCTGCTCGCCCTCGATGGTGTGCGTGCCCTTCGACAACTTCAGGTGCGAGTCCGGGTCGTTGATGTCCTTGCCCAGACAGACGTCGACTCCGCCGACCGCCGAGGTCAGCGTCTTGACCGCGTTGAAGTCGGCGACCATGAAGTCGTCCGGCGTGATGCCGGTCAGCTCGGTGACCGTACGCATGGTGCAGCTCGGCGTACGGCCGTCCTGGCCGAGGCTCGTGTTGAAACGGACGTTCTTCGTCCCGGGGATGACCTTGGTGGTGCCGTCCGCCTGCTGCGTCGGGCAGTCCGGCACATCGACGATCAGGTCGCGCGGGATGCTGAGCGCGGTCGCGTTCGAGCGGTCCTTGGACACGTGCAGCAGGATGTTGGTGTCCGCATGCCCGACGCTGCCGGCGTCGCCGTAGCCCGTGTTGCCCTTGCCGGTGCGCTTGTCGGTGCCGATCAACAGAATGTTGATCGCTTTGTCCTTCTGGAAGCCACCGGTGCCCGCGCCGTCGTCCGAGACGGCCGTGATGTTGTTGTTGAGATGCTCGATGTAGAGGTAGGCGGCCGCCGACACGGCGACCAGGACGAAGGCCATACCGCCGCCGGTCCACAGCAGTATCTTCTTGGCCTTGCCCTTTTTGGGTTTCGTACGGCCCCGGCGGCGCCCAGGCAGCGGTTCGTCCGGTTCTGCCCGGCGACGGCGCTGACCCGGGAGGGCATCCGGAGCCGTTCGGTCCGGGGCGGGGCCCCGGGGGCCGGGTGCCGTGCGCGTTCCGCCCTGAGCGTTACGGGTGGGGGCCCCGCGTCGCGGTCTCGGTACGCCCGACTGCGGTCCGGAAGGGCTCAGTCGCAGTTCGTATTCGCCGGTGTTCGGGTTGAGCACCCACTGGTCTGCGGGGTCGATGTTGTCCGCCCGCCCACGGCCTTGCGCGTCCACGGTTGTCCGAACCCTCCGTCGGGGCCACGCGGCGCCTTCCCCCCGAGGCGCTCAGGTCTCTTCAACCAGTGCGCGAACCCAGGACCGACCCCATGGGTGTTGCACCGGATCGCTCACACTATCCGCCCAGTTCAGCGTCGAGCGACGGCGGTGACAAATTCCACTCCCCTACAACCGGGCAATCCACCCTATTTCTCAGAGAGTTCTTAGCTCAGACGTTCCCCGGTTTTGTGTGCGCTTTACCCGCAGGCGTCCTGGGCGGCCGTGTTCCCGCGGAAAGTGGGCGGAGGTTCTGAGGTCTGCCTGGGCATGCCGGGCTCGACGGCCCACTGTCCAGCGGACTTTCCGTCGTCGTGCGACTCCCCGCCGTCACCATGACCGGGTGCTGTATTGCTTGTTTTTGCGGGGGAATTGTCCGGAACTTCCTTAGTGACCTCGACAGGCTGGTCCATACGCAGCCGCGTGAAAAGTTTCTCCGCCGCGGGTTCCACGAGTTGGTCGCGATTGGCGTTATACGGGTACGACGTCCGCGGTGCCGTCAGGAACTGCACACGCTCCGTGCGGAGGTTCCGCAGACCGCGCGCGAGTTCGTAGAGTCCGCGCAGGCTCGCCAGACCCGGGTCCGTGGTGAGGGATGATGTGGCTGCGTCCAGCACCGGATACAGCTTCACGGGATTCAGCAGGACGTCATCGCTGCGCACCTTGCTGACCAGCGCGCCCAGGAAGCGCTGCTGGCGCTCCATCCGTTCGGTGTCGCTGCCGTCGCCGAGGCTCTTGCGGGCGCGTACATAGCCGAGCGCCTGCTCGCCGTTGAGCGTCACCTTCCCCGCGGGCAGCTTGAGCCTTGCCGCCTTGTCGTCGATGGGCCGCCTGAGACACACCTCCACCCCGTCGAGGGCGTCGATCATCTCCTTGAACCCGTTGAAGTCGAGGACCATGTGGTGGTCGACCCGGATGTCCGTCAGCCTTTCGACGGTACGGATCGTGCAGGCCGAACCGCCGGTCGCGAAGGCGTAGTTGAACAGCGTGAACACCGGCTGGGTGCGGCTGCCGTCCGGCCGGCGGCAGCTCGGCACGTCGACCATGAGGTCGCGGGGCAGGGAGACGGCCGTGGCGCTGCGCCGGTCGGCCGCGAGGTGCAGCAGGATCGTGGTGTCGGACCGCTCGGTGCCGGAATCCCGCCCGTACTGGTCGTTCCCATGGCCCGACCGTGTGTCGGACCCGATGAGCAGGATGTTCTGGGCGCCGTGGACGAGTGCCGTGGGCCGCTCCTTGTCGTACCGGGCGAGCTCGGAGGCGGCGTCGTTGTCCGCGGTGATGTTCGAGTTCAGCTTCTCGTACGCGGCCCACCCGGCCCCGGCGGCCCCGAGCACGACCACGGCGAGCGCGAGCGAGGAGCGGCGCAGCCAGCGCCGCCGGCGGCGTATGAGCCCGGGAGCGGAGCCGAGGGCGGGGCCGTGGGAGCGCGGGGCGGCGCCGCGCCGCCGCCGGGGCGTGCCTGGGGTCGTCACTGCGGGGTCCACCCCCTTGTGGCGTACGAGCGGGTAGGGCTCTTACGACCATGGCTCGGGGTGGGTGCCGGGGGCGGCTGCTGCTAGGCCGAACGGGGGACGGGTCGTGCCCGGCCGGTCCGGGGGAACCGTTCGGTGCCCGGCTGGTCCGGGGGAACCGTTCGGTGCCCGGCTGGTCCGGGGGAACCGTTCGGTGTGCGGTGGCCGGGGCCTGCTTGGTGTGCGGCGGCCGGGATGTGCTCGGTGTGCGTGGGCGGGGCTGGCGTGCGGTGACTGGAGCCCGCTTGGTGTGCGGTGACTGGAGCCCGCTTGGCGTGCGGCGGTCGGGATGTGCTCGGGGTGCGGTGTTCCGGGGCCCGCTCGGCGGTGCGGTGGGCCGGGGCCCGCTCAGTCTGCGATGGACGGGGTCCGCTCAGTGAGCGATGGCCGAGACGCGCTCGCTCTCGATCCGCTTGGCCAGCGCGTCCTCGTCGAGCCGCTCCAGATGCCGGCACAGCACCACCGAGCCCCCGGTGGCCAGGGGTGCGTACAACCCGGCGCTCAGCCCCTCCCATGTGTCGTACGGCAGTGCGGACAGCAGTCGCGACCCGGGCCCCGTCAGACCGAGGGCGGAGGCGTCCGCGCGGGCCCGCTCGACCACTTCCGCGCCCGTGTACTCGGCCCCGGCGACGATCAGCGCCGGGTCCTCCGGGTCCACGGGTGCGTACGACTGGAAGCGGTCGCCCTGGCTCGGCACCTCGACCGCATAGTCGGCGAAGCCGTCCGGGGTCTGCGGGAAGCGGCCGCCGAGCGGGCGCAGGGCCAGGGCGACGCGCTCCCCGGAGCAGGCGCGCGCCGCGTCCAGAGAGTCGGGCCCGCTGACGACGAGATCGGCGGCGCCCGCGTCGCCGCCGACGTCCGCCACGACGCCCACGGACGCACATGCGAGCAGCCACACCGCCGTCTGCCAGTGCGCGGGCAGCAGCAACGCGACCCGGTCGCCGGGCTCGGCGGCGAGGTCGCCCTGGAGGAGGTTGGCGGTCTTGGCCACCCAATTGGCGAAGGTGGCCACGGAGAGTTCGACGCGTTCGCCCGTGGCGTCGTCGTAGAAGGTCACCAGGGGGCGTGCGGGGTCCGCGGCGAGCGCGGATCGCAGCAGGTCGGCAGGGGTGCGGTCGGTGGCGTTCACGCGCGCAAGCGTACGCGGGGGCGGGCGCAGGGGCGGCCAGGCAGGCGTGTGACGGGCCACCGGTTCGGCCGAGTACCGGCCAACGGTCCGTCAATTCCCCGATGGACATATATGTCTGACTATGTCCAGGATCAGGGGCATGCGTGGATACCTTGCTTCCTCGATCGGTGTCACCTGCGCGGCGGTACTGACCCTGCCCTTCGCCCTCCCGGCGACGGAGGCGGGGCCGGGCGAGCGGGGTCCGTCGGCGGGGACGGCCGGGCCGGGTACGGCGGACACGCGTGCTACATCCGCCGCGGGGCCGGTCGCCGAGCAGGCCGTCCCCGGCGAAACCCAGTCCCTCCCGCTCGTACCGCTCACCGGTCCTCGCGGAGGGACGGCGCCCGAACAGGGCCTGAAGCCCCAGGACGTACGTTCCTTCTCGCTGGTCGGCGTGGTCTGGGACGACCCGGGTGCCGAACTGCGGGGCAGCGTCCAGATCCGTACCCGCGCGACCGGCACGGGCAGGTGGTCCGGCTGGCAGGACGTCGAGACGCACAACAGCGACCACGGGCCCGATCCGGAGACCGCCGAAAGCCGCTCGAGCCGGGTGCGCGGGTCGACGGCGCCTCTGTGGGTCGGCGACTCGGACGGCATCGAGGTGCGCGTGCGCGCGGCGGACGCCCCCAAAGCCGGTACGACACGCGCTCCCATGCTCCCCGACGGCCTCCGGGTCGCACTCGTGGACCCCGGTGCGGAGTCACAGCCGGGCGCCACCACACAGAACTCGCACACCGCAGCCTCGGCGCCGCAATCGGGCGGGGGCGCACCCGCGGATACGCCGGGCGCGGGGGCACCCTCTGATACTCCGGGCGCGGGAGCATCCGCCGACGCGCCGGGCGCGGGGTCCGCCACGTCCGCCCCCAACGCCGACCTCGCGCCCCCGAATGCCATGGAGATTCCGGCGCTGTCGAAGGCGGCGACGGAGGAAGCCCTGAACAAGGCGACGCTAGAAGCATCCGACGGGAGTGAGGGGCGCGCGGGGCCGTACATCGGCCCGCGCCCGCGCATCGTCACGCGCCACGGGTGGGGCGCCGACGAGGGGCTGCGGGAGGGGGGATTCATCTACACGGACAGTGTGAAAGTGGCCTTCGTACACCACACGGCCTCGGGCAACAACTACAGCTGCTCGCAAGCCCCTTCCGTCATCCGCAGTATCTACCGCTACCACGTGGTGAGCAGTGGCTGGCGGGACATCGGCTACAACTTCCTCGTCGACAAGTGCGGAAACATCTACGAAGGCCGCGCGGGAGGCGTGGCGAAGCCCGTCATGGGCGCCCACACCCTCGGTTTCAACAGCAACAGCACGGGGATCGCAGTCCTCGGCAGCTACGGCAGTGTTGATCCGCCGTCCGCCGCGGTGGACGCCCTCGCCGAGCTCGCCGCATGGAAACTCGGCCTCTACGGCCTGGATCCGCGTGGCAAGACATACCTGGAGTCCGCGGGTGGCAATCTCTACCCGAAGGGCACGAACGTACGACTGAATGTGATCTCCGGCCATCGCGACGGGTTCGCCACCGAGTGCCCGGGAAGGCTGCTCTACGGCAAACTCGGCTTGGTCCGCTCAATCGCGGCCCGCTTGCAGGGCCGTTGAGGACAGGGGCCGCAGCATGAAGTCGTACAAAGTCGCACAACATCGTGCGAAATCGTATGACTTCGCACGAAAGAGTTCATCCGTACGAAGGTGTGCGGGGGCATTCCCCACAATGTGATCGAAGGGCACCCCGCTGTCATCGAGGGCGCCTCTCACTGTCCTCATAACGCCTTTAGCGATCCTCATAATGAGGGTTGCATACACTGGCCGGCCGATGGACAGTTCGGCCGGTCCCGGCAGGAAGCAGAGACGACAGGTGACAGAAGCGATCCTCCTGGTCGGCGGCAGAGGCACCCGGCTGCGCCCGCTCACGGTGCACACTCCGAAGCCCATGGTTCCGGCGGCCGGGGTCCCCTTTCTCACCCACCAGTTGGCGCGGGCGAGGGCCGCGGGCGTGGAGCACATCGTGCTCGCCACGTCCTACCTCGCAGAGGTGTTCGAGCCACACTTCGGTGACGGCTCGGCCCTCGGCCTCAGACTGGAGTACGTCACGGAGGAGGAGCCCCTCGGTACGGGCGGCGCCATCCGCAATGTGGCGAGCCGCCTCCACTCGGGCCCCGACGACCCGATTCTGGTCTTCAACGGAGACATCCTCACGGGCCTGGACATCCGGGCTCTGATCAGCACCCACGAGTCGACGGGCGCAGACGTCTCCCTTCACCTCACGAAGGTGACGGACCCGAGGGCGTACGGTCTGGTCCCCACGGACGAGACGGGCCGGGTGACGGCGTTCCTGGAGAAGCCGCAGACCCCCGAGGAGATCGTCACCGACCAGATCAACGCCGGGGCGTATGTGTTCCGCCGCTCGGTGATCGACACGATCCCGCTGGGCCGCCCGGTCTCGGTCGAGAGGGAAACCTTCCCCGACCTCCTGAAGGCCGGGGCTCACCTCCAGGGCATGGTCGATTCGACGTACTGGCTGGACCTGGGTACCCCCGCGGCCTTCGTCCGCGGTTCGGCGGACCTGGTCCTGGGCCGAGCCCCGTCCCCCGCGGTACCCGGCCGCTGCGGCGACCGTCTGATCCTGCCGACGGCATCCGTCGCCACGGACGCGAAGCTGACGGGCGGCACGGTCGTGGGCGAGGGTGCGTTCGTGGGCGAGGGCGCCCGGATCTCCGGCAGCACGCTGCTGTCCGGCGCGATCGTGGAACCCGGCGCGGTGATCACGGACTCCCTGATCGGCGCCCGCTCCCGCATCGGCGAACGCTCGATCCTGACGGGCGCGGTCATCGGCGACGGCGCGGTGGTCGGCGCGGACAACGAACTCCGCGACGGTGTACGCGTGTGGTGCGACGCGCAGATCCCGGCCGGGGCGGTGCGTTTCTCCTCGGACCAGTAGT
Source organism: Streptomyces sp. NPDC001634 (assembly GCF_040298185.1). Classification (NCBI taxonomy): domain Bacteria; kingdom Bacillati; phylum Actinomycetota; class Actinomycetes; order Kitasatosporales; family Streptomycetaceae; genus Streptomyces; species Streptomyces sp. NPDC001634. The sequence goes on from NZ_JBEOZU010000044.1 coordinate 61,527, forward strand.
CCAGCCGTCCGGCATCAGAACGACGAGGCCGTTGAGGCCGAGCTGCCCACTTACGCGAACTGTTCGGCGCAGCACGGCTTCAACGTGCGTGTGTCGAATTTGGGGGGTTTGGGGACGAGACATGGCCCAGGCAAGTCCAAGAACGTCGGGCGTTTGAGGACGAGGCCATTCAGGCCGGTTCCCCACCCGCCCGCGCGGTCCAGTGCGGCTCAGCCACATCCAGCCTGTCGGGCGTTTGAGGACGATGCCGTCCGGCCGGTTTCCTGCCCGCCCGCGCGGTCCAGTGCGGCTCAGCCACTCCCAGCCTGTCGGGCGTTTGAGGACGAGGCCGTTCAGGCCGAAAGCGGGGGTCTGGGGGCGGCAGCCCCCAGGGCAGGGGCCCGGGGGACGCAGTCCCCGGCGGGGGAGCCCGGGGGCAGCGCCCCCCGGGGACGGTGGGGGTCCCCCTGCTCGAGCGAAGCCGAGAGCTTGGGGGGTAAAGGCGGCGGGGGCGACCCCAAGGCTCACGTCACCGCCGGGTACCCACCAACAGACGGCACCGGCACCGCCCTACAACCGCCCAATATCCCCCCGCCGCATCCGCGGAGCCCGCCGCGGCGGCACACACCCGCTCAACAGAATCAACCGCGCCGCCCGATGCCGCTGCCCCGCATACGGCTCAAGCAGCGACAACATCACGGAGTCGTCCGCATCCCGGTCCCCGGCCAGCGCATACCCCACGATCCCCGGCAGATGCAGATCCCCCACGGTCACCGAATCCGCCGCCCCATGACTGCGCTGCACGGTCTCCGCGGAAGTCCACGGCCCGATCCCGGGTACGACCTCCAGCCGCGCCTGCGCCTCCGCGGGCGACATCCCCACCGCCTGCTCCAGCCGCGCGGCGACCCGGACCGCCCGCAGGATCGTGGAAGCCCGCTTGTTGTCCACCCCGGCCCGGTGCCACTCCCACGACGGAATCAGCGCCCACGTCCGCGGCGCCGGCATCACATGCATCCGCCCCGGGGCGGGCCCCGGCGCCGGCTCCCCGTGCTTCCGTACGAGCAGCCGCCACGCCCGATACGCCTCGTCCGTCGTGACCTTCTGCTCCAGGACCGACGGAATCAGCGACTCCAGCACCAGCCCCGTCCGCGTCAGCCGCAGCCCCGGCCGCCGGTGCCGCGCCAGCGCGACCAGGCGGTGCCGTGGCTCGAACGCGTCGGGATCGTCCAAGGCACCGAGCATCTCGGGCAGTTTGTCCAGCAGCCACTCGGCCCCGGGCCCCCAGGCCTCCGCCTCGGCGACCCCGCCCCGGAGCGCGACCCGCAGGGTGCCCGGCCCCAGGGGCGTACGACTGGCCCGCCACACGGACCCGTCCGGCGTCGCCCGGAACGTCGGATCCGCGGGCCCGCGCCGCAACGGCCCGAGTACCAGCCCCAGGTCCAGCGGCCCGGGCGGGCTCCACGTCCGCCGCCGCCCCGGCGCCGCGCTCTGCCTCGGCACACCCTGGGGCACGACGACATGGCCACCGCGCACGGTCGTGGGGGTGGGGCGGGGAGAGAAGCGTCCGGCCACGGATGAGGTCCCGATGAAGTCCTGGCGAGATCCTGATGAGGTACTGATGAGGTCCTAGTGCGGTCTCAGTGCGTTCCTGGTGCTTTCCTGGTCATGCAAGGTGCGCATTAAGAGGGTAGGGCGCGCGCGGCCGACGTACCGGCGAGTTCCACGGTCAGGTGCCACACACCCCACACCACACCCCTCACCCCGCGCCGCACACCACTCACCGCACCTCGATGAACGCCTCCGGATCCCGCCCGGCCCGCGGCTTGGGCTCCTCGGCCGGGTGCCCCACCGCCACGGCTCCCATGGGCTCCCAGTTCTCCGGCAGCCCGAGCACCTCGCGTACGACGTCCCGGCAGAACATCGTCGATGACACCCATGCCGAGCCCAGCCGCTCCCCGGCGAGCGCGACAAGAAGGTTTTGCACACCCGCCCCGGTGGCGACCACGAACATCTCCCGCTCGGCCCCGTCCCGTCGCGCGTCGCCGTACGTGTGCGACCCGTCCATGACCATGCACGGAACGACGAGATACGGCGCATTGCGCAGCACGTCCCCGCGCCGGACCCGCTTCGCGATCGACTCCTCGGTCTTGCCGTCCCGCCGCAGGTCGGCGATCCACGCGTCCCGCATCGCGTCCAGCAGTCGCGTCCGGGACTCCTCGGACTCCAGGAGCACGAACCGCCATGGCGTCGTGTGGTGCGGCGCCGGCGCGGTGATGGCCGCGGCCACCGCGCGTCGTACGGCTCCGGGGTCCACGGGCTCGTCGGTGAAGGCCCGGACCGTACGCCGCTGGGTCACCGCCTCCCGGACCGCCTCGGACGTGCCCAGCCGGAACATGTCGTCGCGCGCGTCGCGCACCATCGCCCGCGCCCCCTCGCCGTCGTCCCCGGCCACGACGTGCGGCAGCCCGCGTACGACGGCGACGGGCAGCCCGGCGGCCTTGCCCTTGACCAGGTCACCGGCGGCGGCCAGTTCGTCGGCGGTGGCGACGACGGTCGCGCTCAGCGGATTGCCGTGCGCGTCGGTGCCGCCGCGCAGGTCGTCGAGTACGTGTACGCCCGCGGCCCCGATGGCGACGTCGGTGAGCCCGGCGCGCCACGGCCGCCCGAAGGTGTCCGTGACGATCACGCCGACCTCGACGCCGAGCGTGTCCCGCAGCCCCTCCCTGACGGCCCGCGCGGACGCGTCGGGGTCCTCGGGCAGCAACAGCACAGTGCCCGCGGGGGTGTTGGAGGCGTCGACGCCCGCGGCGGCCATCACCAGCCCCTGCCGGTTCTCGACGATCCTGAGCGGCCCGCGCCGGGCCACGACCCGCACGGTCTCCGCGTCGATGGCGGCCTCCCGGTCGTCCGCCCGGACGACGCGCCCCTCGGCCTTGGACACGATCTTCGAGGTGACGAGCAGCACGTCTCCGTCGACGAGACCGGGCTCCGTCGCGGCGATGACCTTGGCCAGGTCGTCGCCCTCACGGATCTCCGGCAGACCGGGCAGTGCCCACACCCGGTAACCGGGGGCGGCGCCGACAGCCCCGCCGTCCGCGGGTTCCCCTTCGCCGCCCGGAAGCCCGCCCTCGGCTCCCTCGAATCCGGACAGTCCGCTGCTCAAGCGCCCCGCACCTCCTCCGCCAGCGCCAGCGCCTCGCGGGCCATCCGGGCCGTCGCCTCCAGGTCGGTCATCATCAGCGGGACCGCGCGGCAGCGGATGCCCGCGGCCTCGACGCGTTCCACGGCGCCCGCGTCCACCGTGTCGACGAGCCAGCCGTCCAGCAGCCCCGAGCCGTAGTGCTCGGCGACCGCCGTGGCTGTCGACTCGACGCCGACCGCCGCGAGCACCTTGTCGGCCATGCCGCGCACGGGCGCGTCACCGACGATCGGGGACAGCCCAATCACCGGAACCCCGGCGTCCGCGATGGCCTCCCGGATGCCCGGCACGGCGAGGATCGTGCCGACGGAGACGATGGGGTTGGACGGCGGGAAGAGGATCACGTCCGCCTCGGCGATGGCCTCCAGGACGCCCGGCGCCGGCTTCGCCTGCTCGGCGCCGACCGGTACGACCGCCTCGGCCGGCACGGAGGCCCGCAGCCGCACCCAGTACTCCTGGAAGTGGATCGCCTTGCGTTCGCCGTCCACATCGACGGCTACATGGGTCTCCACTCGGTCGTCCGACATGGGGATGAGCCGGACCCCTGGCTTCCAGCGGTCGCACAGGGCCTCCGTCACCGCGCTGAGCGGATAGCCGGCGCTCAGCATCTGCGTCCGCACGATGTGCGTGGCGAAGTCACGGTCGCCCAGGCCGAACCATTCGGGTCCGACGCCGTACGCCGCGAGCTCCTCCTTCAGGTGGAAGGTCTCGTCGGCCCGCCCCCAGCCCTGTTCCTCGTTGATGCCGCCGCCGAGTGTGTACATCACCGTGTCGAGGTCCGGGCAGACCTTCAGCCCGAAGAGGTGAATGTCGTCGCCGGTGTTGCCGATGACCGTGATGTCCGCGTCGGGCACGGCCCGCTTGAGACCACGCAGAAACCGGGCACCGCCGATACCGCCTGCCAGAACCACAATGCGCATGGGAGCAAGTCTTGCAGGCGGGTACGACAACGGGTGACCCGGTTGGGGACGTTGTGGACGGGCACAGGCCCGCCGCGGTGCCCGCGCTCGGGCATGTCCCTGCCGAACGGGTCCGCCGGGTGCTGCCGCCGGGCTCAGGCGGTGACCGTGTCCACCGTGCTGCGCTCCGCCGCGCAGGCCCTCGAGTGCATCTGCATCTCGGTCAGCCCCGGGTAGTAGACGTGCAGGCTCACCGCCGGCTCCAGAGCGTCGTTCACCACTTCGTGCACAAATCCCGGCGCGAACACCCGCTGCGCCCCCGCACCCAACGCGCGGGTGGCGCGCTCCGTGCGCTCCGTGAGTGCGCCTTGCAGGACGGTCAGTACGCCGGACGAGCGCCCGTGGTCGTGCAGCCCGCTGCCCTGCCCTGGCACCCAGGACAGCAGCCACACCTCGTAGCCGGGGCCGGTGCGCAGCCGGTGGTACCAGCGAGAGGCCGCGTCGTAGCGCACGAGGTGCTCCCAGTGGGAGCGGTCGGCGGCGATGGAGCGGGCGAGGCCGACGAACTCGGAAACGGTGGCCGGGTGCTCGCGCGGCGGCTGGAGCAGATGCGGTACTTCGAGGATGTCGCCGGCGATCTGGAGGTCGCTGTCGCTGTTCATGGGGTGCGGTGGTTCCTCGGTGGGACGGTGCGGGGGGCTGGGTGTCGCGTGTCGTCCGCCCGGGTCACGGGCGCGGCGGGAGCCCTGGTACGGGCGGAGGGAACGACCGAGTCGCGTGGACTCAGAGTCGGCCGGAGCGCTGGCTCAACAGCCGGAACAGCAACAGCTACAGCTACAGCGAGCGCGGACAGCACCGTGGGACCCGGCGGAGCGGGTCGAGGTGAGTGCCGAGTTCGCGAGCATGCTCCCTAGGACATCGGTTCACACCATTGCTGTCAACTTGGCGTCCGGGATGTGCGAGATGTTTCACCTCATCCGGTTCATCTGACAGACGAAAGGTTTGTTCATGGGGGGCCGGGGACACATGGCGCACAACCGGGCGCGCAAACCCCGTTGCGATCTCGTGATCCGAATGTGATCCGGTTCGCTTCGCCGTTCGTGTCGGAACGAGATCGAACTTCTGGGCGTCCTTCCCTCTGAGGGGTCGGAGGCCTTCCCGGACCCCTGCCGAGTGTCAGGGTTTATGCCGATTTGAACACTTTCCGCATAGCCTTGGTTCCGCAGAGTGAATAAGGGGCCCAATAGCAGATCTCGGCTTGACTGGCCCGGATCGGCACACTTGTAATTTCACTCGTGTCGTTCAGCCGGATTCGGTAACGGCTACATCACGGGGACGCGAAAGACAGACGAGGGGCGCACATGACCGAGCTGGTGCAGCAACTGCTGGTCGACGACGCGGACGAGGAACTCGGCTGGCAGGAGCGCGCGCTGTGCGCCCAGACCGACCCCGAGTCCTTCTTCCCCGAGAAGGGCGGCTCCACCCGCGAGGCCAAGAAGGTCTGCCTCGCCTGTGAGGTCCGCTCGGAGTGCCTCGAATACGCGCTCGCCAACGACGAGCGGTTCGGCATCTGGGGCGGTCTGTCCGAGCGCGAGCGCCGCCGCCTCAAGAAGGCCGCCGTCTGACACGGGTGCGCCAGGAGACCACCGGCAAGCCCCGGCAACGCACACAATCTTCCCCAAGGGCGTCATGACGGCCCGTCGCAGGTGGGTTATCCACAGGCGGCGGGCCTCTGTGCTGCCCAGCCGATAGTGTGGTCGCTCGTCCGAGACGCCCCGCTGCCCCCGCAGGGCACAGGCGTCCACCGCAGTCCATCGAACCGGGGCCCGTACCTCGATGTCCGTGCACAGCCATACGGCAGCCCAGCAAGACGTTGCTGCCACAGCGGCGTTTGACCCGACCCGCCCGCCCGAGTTCCCGCGTCACGTGGTCACCGCGGTGCTCGTTGCCCACGACGGCGCCCGCTGGCTGCCCGACGCGCTCGCCGGGCTGCTCGGCCAGGAGCGCCCCGTGCAGAACGTCGTGGCGGCCGACACCGGCAGCGCGGACGACTCCGCCCCCCTGCTCACCGAGGCCCTCGGCGCCGATCGCGTCCTGCACCTGGCCCGGCGCACCGGTTTCGGCCAGGCCGTCGAGGAGGCGACCCGCTCGGCGGCGGTACTGACCCCCGACGACCTGCCCTACCTCAAGCGCCCCAGCGGCTGGGACCCCGTCACCCGCACCTGGCGGGACGAGGCGTACGACATGCCGGAGCTGCCGTACGGCGAGCCGGTGCACTGGCTCTGGCTCCTGCACGACGACTGCGCACCCGAACCCGACGCCCTGGCCCAGCTGCTGCGGGTCGTGGAGAACGAACTGGAGCTGGGCCGCGACGACGTGGCCGTCGTGGGCCCCAAGCTCCGCGGCTGGTACGACCGCAGGCAGCTCCTCGAGGTCGGCGTCACCATCGCCAACTCCGGCCGCCGCTGGACCGGCCTGGACCGCCGTGAACAGGACCAGGGCCAGCACGACCACGTCGGCCCGGTGCTGTCCGTGTCCACGGCCGGCATGCTGATCCGGCGCGATGTATACGAGCAGCTCGGCGGCTTCGACCGGCATCTGCCCCTGATGCGGGACGACGTCGACCTGTGCTGGCGCGCCCATGCCGCGGGCCACCGCGTCCTCGTCGCCCCCGAAGCGGTCGTACGACACGCCGAGGCCGCCTCCCGTGAGCGCCGCACCGTCGACTGTGTGGGCCGCACCGCGGCCTCCCCGCACAAGGTCGACAAGGCGGGCGCCGTCTACACCCTCCTCGTCAACGCCCGTACCGCACAGCTGCCCTGGATCCTGCTCCGCCTGGTCCTCGGCACCCTGCTGCGCACGGTGGCCTACCTCGTCGGAAAGGTGCCCGGACAGGCCGTCGACGAGATCCGCGGCCTGCTGGGCACCCTGCTGCGCCCCGAGCGGATCATCGCCGGGCGACGCAGACGAGGCCGCCCGCAGATCGACAAGGGTGAGCTGCGTCCGCTGTTCCCGCCGCCCGGAGCGACCGTCCGGGCCACCGTCGAACAGGTCGCAAGCAACCTGGTGGGCCGCTCCGACCCCGAGGTCTCCTCGGCCGGCCGGCACGGCGGCGCCGTGGAGTCCGGACCCGGCGGCGACGACGCCGACTTCCTGGAGGTCGAACAGTTCGCCCGGCTCAAGCGCATCGCCCGCAAGCCCGGGCCGATGCTCTTCGTCGTCCTCCTGGCCGTCTCCCTCGTCGCCTGCCGCGCTCTGCTCGGCGGTGGCGCGCTGGCGGGCGGCGCGCTGCTGCCCGCGCCTGCCGACTCCTCCGAGTTGTGGTCGCGGTATCTCGACGCCTGGCATCCGGTGGGCGCGGGCGGCACCCAGTCCGCGCCGCCCTATCTCGCGCTCGTCGCCATGCTCGCGAGCATCCTGTTCGGCTCCACCGGACTCGCGGTCACGGTGCTGCTCGTTTGCTCCGTACCGCTGGCCGGGTTCACCGCGTACTTCGCCTCGCGTCCGCTCGTCGAGTCGCGGCTGCTGCGCGCATGGGCGTCCGTTGCGTACGCCTTCCTGCCCGCCGCCACCGGCGCCCTCGCCGGAGGCCGCATCGGCACCGCGGTCCTCGCGATCCTGCTGCCGCTCATCGCGCGCGCGGGCATCGCGGCATCCGGGCTCGCCCACGCGTCCGGCGCGCGCGGCAGCTGGCGCGCCACCTGGGCGTACGCCCTGCTGCTGACGATCACCACCGCGTTCACGCCGATCGTGTGGCCGATCGCCCTGGTCCTGGGCCTCGCGCTGCTCGTGGTGCGCAGGAACGACATCGTCGCCCACGGGCTGCGCTTCCTCGCCCAGCTCGGCACCCCGCTGCTGGTGCTCGCCCCCTGGTCGCTGTCGCTGCTGCCGTTCGGCTTCTTCAAGGAGGCCGGTCTCGCGTACGGCAAGAGCGCCGCCTCCGCCTCCGACCTGCTCGGCGCGAGCCCCGGCGGCCCCGGTACCGTCAGCGGGCTGATGCTCACCGGCGTCGTCCTGGCCGCGCTGGCAGCCCTGATGCGCTCCGAGCGCCAGGCGGGCATCTGGACGGCATGGGCCGTCGCCCTGGTGGCGCTCGTCTTCGCAGTCCTGTCCAACGGCTCCGCATGGGCCGGACCCGCGACCCTTGTCTACGGGCTCGCGCTCCTGGCCGCCGCCGTCATCGGCGCGGACGGCGCACGCGCGCGCGTGGCCGAGCAGAACTTCGGCTGGCGCCAGCCGGTCGCCGCGCTCATCGCATTCGCCTCCGCGGCCGGTCCGCTGCTCATCGCCGCCGGCTGGATGATCCGCGGCGCCGACGGGCCCCTGGAGCGCCGCGACCCCGTGCAGGTCCCCGCGTTCGTCGCCGAGGAAGGCGGCACCAGCGACCAGGCCCGCACCCTCGTCCTCGACGGCGCCTCCACCGCGCGCGTGGGCTACATCCTGGTCCGCGGCTCCGGCGCCCGCCTCGGTGACGGCGAACTCGCCACGGAGGACGGCGAGAACAAGAAACTCGACAAGGTCGTCGCCAACCTCGTGGCGGGTTCCGGCGCCGACCAGGCCGACGAACTCGGCGGCTTCGCCGTGCGCTACGTCCTCGTCCGCAAGGGCGCGCCCCGCGAGATCAGCCGTGTCCTGGACGCCACGCCCGGCCTGACCCGGCTCAGCCAGCAGGACGGCAGCGCCCTGTGGCGCGTTGACCGCCAGGTCTCCCGCGCCGCGATCGTCACCTCCGCCGCCGCACCGCAGTCCGTCGCGGCCGGCCCCGTGGAGATCCACACCAAGATCCCCACCGGCACCGCGGGCCGTGTCCTGCGGATCGCCGACACCGCCGACGCGGGCTGGACCGCGACCCTGGACGGCAAGCCGCTGACCCGCACCACGGTCGACGGCTGGGCCCAGGGCTTCGAACTGCCCGACTCCGGCGGCACGTTGGACGTCACGTACAACACGCCGTTCGGCCACACCGCCTGGCTGTGGGCGCAGGGCGCGCTCGCCGTCGTCCTCGTGGTGCTCGCGCTGCCCGGCCGCCGCCGGGACGTCGACGACGACCTCCCCGAGGAGCGCCTCGTGCCCGCGCAGGACACCACGGGCGAGGGCCGCCGCGCCCGCCGCCTGCGCGCCCAGGCCGAGGCCGAGTCGGAAGGGGCCGCGCAGGACGCCGACACCCTGCCTCCTCCTGAGGAGGCCCCGGCCGCTGCGATCCCGCAGCAGCAGGCGTACGACGCATGGGACTCGACGGGCTACCAGGGCACCGAGTACGGCTCGTACGGCGGCGAGGAGTACCAGGGCGTCCAGGGGTACGCGCCGGGCACGTACGAACAGCAGCCGTACCAGGCCGACCCCTACCAGGGCGCCCAGTACGACCCGTACGGCTACGGGAACACGGCGCCGTACGACCCGACGTACACCCAGGGCTATGCAGCGCCGTACGACCCGGCGCACGGCACCGACAGTGAGCGCCCCGACGGGAGCCAGCAGTGAACCGCACGACCCTGTCCCTGATCGCCGGCGTGACCGCGCTCGCCGCCGTCACCGGATTCGCCGCGCTCGACACACCGACCGCGTCCGGCAGCGGCACCGCGAAGACGGCTGCCCGGCTGCCCGTGGAGCAGACCCGGCTGCTGTGCCCCGAACCGAGCACTTCCGAGATCGCCGACACCACCTACACGTCCTTCACGCCCGTCTCGAATGGCACGAACAGCAGCGGCAAGGCCGAACTCAAGGCGGCGGACGCGCAGTCGGCGGACGGCTCGGGCCCCAGCCCCAACCCCAGCCCCAACCCCAGCTCCAGCGCGGGCTCCGGAAAGAGCGGCAAGAGCGGCAAGAGCGGCAAGACCGCCAAGAGCAAGAATCAGAGTCAGTCCAGTGCGCCGACCGTGACCCCCAAGGAGCCCGGCACCCCGGTCACCGGGAACGGGTCGGGCGCCGACACGCCCGCGCTCATCGGCACCGCCACGGGCCGGTTCGCGCCCGGCTGGACGGTCCAGGAGACCACGGCGGTCGCCGCCGGTACGGGGCGCGGGCTGCTCGGTACCAACTGCACCGCCCCGGACACCGAGTTCTGGTTCCCGGGCGCCAGTACCGCCGCCTCGCGCACGGACTACGTGCACCTGACGAACCCCGACGACTCCGCCGCGGTCGTCGACATCGAGCTGTACGGCAAGGACGGCAACCTCAAGTCGACGGTCGGCGAGGGCATCACCATCCAGCCGCACTCCAGCGATCCGGTCCTGCTGTCCACGCTCACCGATGCGCAGGAGGCCGACCTCACGGTGCATGTGAGCGTCCGCAGCGGCCGGGTCGCCGCCGCCGTGCAGGCTCTCGACGACAAGCTGGGCGGCGACTGGCTGGCCGCCTCCACGGACCCCGCGGCCTCCCTGGTGCTGCCCGGCATCCCCAAGGACGCCACGGACGTCCGCCTGGTCGCCTTCGTGCCCGGCGACGGCGACGCCGACCTCAAGGTGCGTCTGGCCTCGCCCTCCGGGGAGATCACCCCGGCCGGGAACGAGACCCTGCATGTGAAGGCGGGCATGACCACGGCCGTCGACCTCGGCGACGTCACGCGTGGCGAGGCGGGCTCCCTGGTGCTGACGCCCGGCGACACCTCCGTGCCCGTCGTGGCCGCCCTGCGGGTGGTCCGCGGCAAGGGCGACAAGCAGGAGTCGGCGTTCATCCCGGCCACCGCGCCGGTCGGCACGCGCGCGTCGGTCGCCGACAACAGCGCCAAGGGCACCACGCTCGCGCTGACCGCGCCGGTCGGCACGGCCACGGTCAAGGTCACCGCGTCCGCGGGCAGCGAAGGCGGCACGGCGGTGACGAAGGAGTACACGATCAAGGGCGGCACCACGCAGAGCGTGGACGCGCCCGTGCCGAGCGGCCTCAAGGGCACGTACGCGCTGACCGTCGAGCCGGTCTCCGGAGGCCCCGTCTACGGTGCGCGCACCCTCCAGACGACCCTGGAGGGCCTGCAAGCGTTCACGGTGCAGACCCTCCCGGACGACCGCGGGACGGTGGCGGTGCCGGAGGCGGACCAGGACCTGTCGGTGCTGCTGAAGAAGTGACCGTCCGAGGGCCTGAACGAGTAAGTGACGCCCGGGGGCGTGAACGAGTAAGTGACGGTCCCGGGGGACGGATGAGGAAGTGACGGTCCCGGGAGACGGATCAGTCCTGGCCGTACCCGGGGATCAGTCCTCGCCGTAGCGCGGGTCCACCGTCTCCGGAGTGAGCCCCAGCAGCTCCGCCACCTGCTCCACGACCACCTCGTGGACCAGGGCGGCCCGCTCGTCGCGGCCCTTGGTGCGGATCTCGACCGGGCGGCGGTAGACGACCACACGCGCCCGGCGGCCCTCGCGCGCCGGGATCGTGCCCCCGAGGGGCACCGCCTCGTCGCTCCAGCCCGCGCCGGGGCCGTCGAGACGGGGGACCTCCAGGACCAGGAAGTCGATGTCGGCAAGCTGCGGCCAGCGCCGCTCCAGACGCTCCACCGAGTCCTGCACCAGGTCCGCGAACGCCTCGGCGCGGCTCGCGGCGAGCGGCACCTGGGGCGGCGCGATGGGGCCGCGCATGCCTCTTCCGTGGCGGTCACGGCGGCGGGGTCCGGGTGCGGCGGCGCGGGGCGGTACGGGGCTGTCCATCACTGACGAAGCGTAGTCCTCGCCGGGGTCCCGCGCCCGGCCCCACGCGGCCACGCCCCCTCGACCGCGCACTGTCCAACCGGCTCGCCGGGGCCGGCCGCTGCCGGACGTGTGCCGAGGCCGTACGGCATGTCGCAGGATGACCATTTCAGCCAAGCTTGGGCTCGATTCCGTATCTTCCGAGACCGCCGACCTCATGAAAATTGACGAGGTATGTACCAAGTGGTGACCGGATTCAGGGCTGTCCCGCATCTCGTCGCAGGGTGTCCATGCAGGTCAGTGAGGCGGGTGCGAAGGGCCCTGTGGGGCGTTTCACAGCACGACACGGTGGAGTGACCTGGGGGAGAGTCGTCGCGGCCCGCTCAAGAGTGCGGTACCGTCCAACGTCGTGAGCCCTGTACGTCGCTGTTCGCGCACCGCTTGCGGCCGACCCGCCGTCGCGACGCTGACGTACGTCTACGCCGACTCGACCGCGGTCCTCGGCCCGCTCGCCACCTACGCCGAACCCCACTGCTACGACCTGTGCGCCGAGCACTCCGAGCGCCTGACCGCGCCGCGCGGCTGGGAGGTCGTCCGGCTCCTGGACGGCTCGGCTCCCGCGCGTCCCAGCGGCGACGACCTGGAAGCCCTTGCCAACGCGGTGCGCGAGGCGGCACGTCCGCAGCAGCGTGCGGCCGAGGCGGGCGGCGGCAGCGCTCGTACGGCGGATCCGATGGAGGTCGCGCGCCGCGGCCACCTGCGGGTGCTGCGCTCGCCGGACAACTGAGCTCCTGCGTACGGCGGTTGGGCCGCTTCTCCTTCTTTCCGTTTCCGTGAACGTCGCACGCTCAACGGCCGTTGCGCTGTTGCCGGGAACCTGTGTGCCGGGTGAGCCCCGGTATGAACTTCGTTGGAACTGTCGGCCCAGTACATGGGAGCCCCCGCCAGGGGTCCGTCCCAGCAGGTAGTTTGGGGTCAACGTTAAGAACTCAGGAGGGTTGGCCGTGGCTGATCTGTCGCAGATCGTGAAGGCGTACGACGTGCGCGGGGTGGTCCCGGACCAGTGGGACGAGTCGCTGGCCGAGCTCTTCGGGGCGGCCTTCGCACAGGTGACGGGCGCGGACGCGATCGTGATCGGCCACGACATGCGGCCCTCGTCGCCCGGGCTTTCGCGTGCCTTCGCACGCGGAGCGTCGAACCGCGGCGTCGACGTCACCGAGATCGGCCTGTGTTCGACGGACCAGCTGTACTACGCATCGGGCGCGTTCAACCTGCCGGGCGCCATGTTCACCGCCTCGCACAACCCGGCCAAGTACAACGGCATCAAGATGTGCCGCGCGGGCGCCGCCCCGGTCGGTCAGGACACCGGTCTCACCGAGATCCGCGCACTGGTCGAGCAGTGGGTGGAGTCGGGCGCCCCGGAGCCGGTGGAAACGCCGGGAACGATCACGCAGCGCGACACGTTGGACGACTACGCGGCGCACCTGCGCTCCCTCGTCGACCTGACCTCCATCCGCCGCCTGAAGGTCGTTGTGGACGCGGGCAACGGCATGGGCGGGCACACCGTGCCGACCGTCTTCGCCGGGCTGCCGATCGACCTGGTCCCGATGTACTTCGAGCTGGACGGCACGTTCCCGAACCACGAGGCCAACCCGCTCGACCCGAAGAACATCGTCGACCTGCAGAAGCGCGTGCGCGAGGAGCGCGCCGACATCGGCATCGCCTTCGACGGCGACGCCGACCGCTGCTTCGTCGTCGACGAGCACGGCGACCCGGTCTCGCCGTCCGCGATCACGGCACTGGTCGCCGCGCGCGAACTGGCCAAGCACGGCAACGAGGGCGTGATCATCCACAACCTGATCACGTCGTGGTCGGTGCCCGAGGTCGTACGCGAGCACGGCGGTACGCCGGTGCGCACGCGCGTGGGCCACTCCTTCATCAAGGCCGAGATGGCGCGCAGCGGTGCGATCTTCGGTGGTGAGCACTCCGCGCACTACTACTTCAAGGACTTCTGGAACGCCGACACGGGCATGCTGGCCGCCCTGCACGTCCTGGCGGCCCTCGGCGGCCAGGACGGCCCGCTGTCGGAACTGGTCGACGAGTACGACCGCTATGTCGGCTCCGGCGAGATCAACTCCACGGTCGACGACCAGCAGGCCCGTCTCGCCGCGATCAAGGCGACGTACGAGGGCCGCGAGGGCATCGAGATCGACGAGCTGGACGGCCTGACCGTCTCGTCCGCCGACTCGTGGTTCAACGTCCGCCCGTCCAACACGGAGCCTCTGCTCCGTCTGAACGCGGAGGCGAAGGACGAGGCGACCATGGCGAAGATCCGCGACGAGGTGCTGGAGATCATCCGCGGCTGACACCCCGCCGCGCGGACTCGCCCCTCTCCTGCCGGAAGGTTCACCTTCTCCTGCCGGGGAGGGCGGGTCCGACCCCGCCCAACCCCCGCATGCCGCCCCCCACAGCGGTAGTCTGACCAGGTCAAGCGCATTCGTTTCGAAGGGACCTCTCATGCCGCTCGAAGCCGGTCTCCTGGAGATCCTCGCCTGCCCGGCGTGCCACGCCCCCCTCAAGGAGGAGGAGAGCGAGCTGGTCTGCACCGGCCAGGACTGCGGCCTCGCCTACCCCGTCCGGGACGGCATTCCGGTCCTGCTCGTCGACGAGGCCCGCCGCCCCGCGTAACGCACCGGCGATCGGAGGCTGCCGACCATGCTCGACGAATCGCTGCTCGACGACCCCGAGGCGCTGGCGCGCGCCGACCGCCGCGCACTGCTGCGCGGCGCCGCCGAGGCGGGCGCCCGGGTCCGCACCGCCGTACGGTTCGCCGCCGAGGCGGGGGTCAACGAGCTGAAGCCCGACGGCCGCCCCCGTGCCGTACTCATGGCAGGCCCCGGCACCGCGTCCGTGGGCGTTGCCGAACTGCTCGACACCCTCGCCGGTGCCGCCTGCCCGGTCACCCGCATCCACCCCACCGGCGTCGCCCCCGCCGCAGGGGCACTGCGCTGGGAGCTGCCCGGCTGGGCGGGCCCCGTCGACCTCCTGCTGATCGCCACGCCCGACGGCACCGAACCGGGCCTGTCGATCCTGGTCGAGCAGGCCTACCGCCGCGGTTGCACCGTCGTCGCCGTGGCCCCGGCCCGTTCCCCGATCACGGATGCCGTGTCCGGCGCCCACGGCCTGTTCGTCCCGATGGCGACCGCCCCGTACGAGCCGGAGGAACCCTTCGCCGCGTCCGCGCCCGGCGTCCTGTGGGCCCTGCTCACCCCGCTGCTCGCCCTCCTGGACCGCACCGGGCTGCTCTCCGCGCCGCCCGACGTCCTGGAGAAGGTCGCCAACCGCCTCGACCAGGTCGCCGAACGCTGTGGCCCGGCCATCGCGACCTACAGCAACCCCGCGAAGAACCTCGCCGCCGAACTGGCCGAATCCCTCCCGGTGATCTGGACGGAGGGCGTCTCCGCCGCGCCGGCCGGGCGCCGTTTCGCCGCCGCGCTCGCGGAGCTGGCCGGCCGCCCTGCTCTGACCGCGCAGCTCCCCGAGGCGCTCGCCTCGCACAGCGTCCTGCTCTCGGGCGCACTCGCCGCAGGCGCCGACCCCGACGACTTCTTCCGCGACCGCGTCGAGGAAGCACAGGCCCTGCACGCGCGCGTGGTGCTCCTTCGCGACCGCCCGATCGGCGGCCTGAGCGCGGCCCCCGCTGCACGCGAGCTGGCCCTCAGCCACGACACGGCGATCAGCGAACTCGAACCGGACGACGGCGACGAGCTGGAAACCCTCGCGGAGCTGATCGCCATCACGGATTTCGCCGCCGTTTACGTGGCGCTCGCTTCGGGGGCCTGATCTTGGCTCACGCCTTCTGACCAGCACCCACCGAGCAGCGTACGTACGGAGAAAAGACACCCATGGATCGCCTCGACAACACCATCCGCCCCTACGCCTGGGGCTCGACCACTGCCATCCCGCAGCTCCTCGGCGTGGAGCCGTCCGGTGAGCCGCAGGCCGAGATGTGGATGGGCGCCCACCCGGGCGCACCCTCGCGCACCCCGCGGGGACCCCTCAACGAGGTGATCGACGAGGCACCGGAACGCGAGTTGGGGAGTCAGGCGGTCGCCAAGTTCGGCCCCCGGCTGCCCTTCCTGCTGAAGGTGCTTGCGGCCGCCGCCCCGCTCTCCCTTCAGGTGCACCCCAACCTGGAGCAGGCCCGGGAGGGGTACGAGGACGAGGAGCGCCGCGGCATCCCCATCGACGCGCCCCACCGCAACTACAAGGACGCCAACCACAAGCCCGAGCTGATCTGCGCCCTCACCGAGTTCGACGGCCTGTGCGGCTTCCGTGCACCCGACGCCGCCGCCGATCTGCTCGCGGGCCTCGACGTCGACTCCCTCAAGCCATACGTCGACCTGCTGCGCGCACATCCCGAGGAAGCCGCCCTGCGCGAGGTCCTCACCGCCGTACTCAGCGCCGACCCCGAGGACATGGCCCGCACGGTCGGCCAGGCCGCTGCCGCCTGCGAGCGCCTCGGCGGCGACTACGCCCCGTACGCGGACATCGCCCGCCACTACCCCGGCGACCCCGGCGTGATCGCGGCCATGCTTCTCAACCGGGTGCGGCTGCAGCCCGGCGAGGCCCTCTTCCTCGGCGCCGGCGTCCCGCACGCCTACCTGAACGGCCTCGGCGTCGAGATCATGGCCAACTCCGACAACGTCCTGCGCTGCGGACTGACTCCCAAGCACGTCGATGTCCCCGAGCTGCTGCGCATCGTCCGCTTCGAGGCGAGCGACCCCGGCATCCTGCGTCCGGAGGCGTCCCCCGACGGCGAGGAGCTCTACGAGACCCCGATCGACGAGTTCCGCCTGTCCCGGTACGTCCTTGCGGAGGGCGCCGCCCCGCAGGTCCTCACCCGCGGGACCCCGCAGATCCTGCTGTGCACGGCGGGTGTCGTGCGCGTCGGGGAAGACGTGCTCGTCCCTGGCGACTCGGTCTTCGTCCCGGCGGATGAAAAGACCGAAGTGTCCGGGGGCGGCACGCTCTTCCGGGCCACGGTCGTCGTCTGACCCGGAGGCGTCCGCGGTCGCGGCAACGGTCCGGCGCAGGCGTGTCGGACGCTGCTGCAACAATGGCCCACCGGCAAAGGACGGGCAAAGCCCGGGACCGCGTACGCACGGACGTGGTTCCTGGGCCGGACGGCTACGAAGGGACAACGCGAACTCATGAGCGCGTCAGGCGGCACCAGGGCGATCGTGGCGGCACTCGGCGCCAACCTCGCGATCGCGGCATCGAAGTTCGTGGCGTTCGCCTTCAGCGGCTCCTCGTCGATGCTCGCCGAGGGCGTCCACTCGCTCGCCGACTCCGGCAACCAGTTCCTGCTGCTGATCGGCGGCAAGCGCGCCCAGCGCGAGGCGACCCCGCAACACCCGTTCGGCTACGGCCGCGAGCGCTTCATCTACGCCTTCCTCGTCTCGATCGTCCTGTTCTCGGTCGGCGGCATGTTCGCCATCTACGAGGGCTACGAGAAGATCCTGCACCCGCATGAGCTGGAGCACTGGTACTGGCCGGTGGGCGTGCTCGTGTTCGCGATAGTCGCCGAGGGCTTCTCCTTCCGCACGGCCATCAAGGAGTCCAACGAACTGCGCGGCACGCTGTCCTGGGCGCAGTTCATCCGCCGTGCCAAGGCGCCCGAGCTGCCGGTCGTCCTCCTGGAGGACTTCGGCGCGCTGATCGGTCTGGTCCTCGCGCTCTTCGGCGTCGGCCTCTCTCTGCTCACCGGCGACGGCGTCTGGGACGGCATCGGCACCGTCTGCATCGGTGTGCTCCTCGTCCTGATCGCCCTCGTCCTCGCCGCCGAGACCAAGTCCCTGCTCCTCGGGGAGGCGGCGGGCGTCGAGGTGGTCAAGAAGATCGAGGCCGCGATGGTCGACGGTGACACGGTCACCGGCATCATCCACATGCGCACGCTCCACCTCGGCCCCGAGGAACTGCTGATCGCCGCCAAGATCGCCGTCCAGCACGACGACACGGCCGCGGAGGTCGCCTCCGCGATCAACGCTGCCGAGGCCCGCATCCGTGCCGCAGTCCCGATCGCCCGCGTCATCTACCTCGAACCGGACATCTACAGCGAGGCGGAAGCGGCCAAGGGCCCGGACCCCGAGGCGACGCCCGGGGGGCCCGCGCAGACGGCCGGACACTGAGCCGCGCCACGCGATCCATCAGCAGTTCCCCCTGCGGGCACGCCCAGCCGCCTCCGTGATCGGCGCGATGTGTCCGGAGGCGGACTGGGGACGGCTGGGTCGTCCGGTGTAGCTTGGGACGGAGCCAGACGTCGCTGCTGATGGCGGTCGGGCGGCCCACCGAGGGCCGGCCGAGGGAGAGAGGGCCTCCGACGGACTGCGCTGCGCGCACGTGGGCATGCCTGTGTCCTCTTTCGGGCACCCCTGTGTCCGCCGCCGCGCAGACCAGCCGTACCCACCTCGACCCGAATCCGAGGAGCAGCTCTCAATGACGACTGTCGAGAACCGACAGGACTTCAAGGTCGCCGACCTCTCACTGGCCGAGTTCGGCCGCAAGGAGATCACCCTCGCCGAGCACGAGATGCCCGGTCTGATGGCGATCCGCGAGGAGTACGCCGAGGCGCAGCCGCTGGCCGGCGCCCGCGTCACCGGCTCCCTGCACATGACCGTCCAGACCGCCGTGCTCATCGAGACCCTGGTGGCCCTGGGCGCGCAGGTCCGCTGGGCCTCCTGCAACATCTTCTCCACCCAGGACCACGCGGCCGCCGCCATCGCCGTCGGCCCGAACGGCACGCCCGACAACCCGCAGGGCGTTCCCGTCTTCGCCTGGAAGGGCGAGACCCTCCAGGAGTACTGGTGGTGCACGGAGCAGGCGCTGACCTGGCCGGACAGCCCCACTGGCGGCCCGAACATGATCCTGGACGACGGCGGTGACGCCACCCTCCTCGTCCACAAGGGCGTCGAGTACGAGAAGGACGGCAAGGTCCCGGACATCGAGACCGCCGAGTCCGACGAGCACCGCGTCATCCTGCAGCTGCTCCACCGCACCCTGGGCGAGAACCCCCAGAAGTGGACCCAGCTGGCCTCCGAGATCCGTGGGGTGACCGAGGAGACCACGACCGGTGTGCACCGTCTGTACGAGATGCAGCGCGATGGCGTCCTCCTGTTCCCGGCGATCAACGTC
>NZ_JBEOZU010000045.1:0-78619 GCF_040298185.1 Streptomyces sp. NPDC001634
CACCTCACCAGACGCCAACGCCCCCAACCCGGCACCGAACTCACCCACATCGGCACCCAACACCACAGCCCGGTTCTCGAACGCCGTACGCGTCGCCACCAACGACCACGCCACATCCACCGGCCGCACACCCTCGCCATCAGACGCCAGGAACGACGCCAGGCTCCCCGCCTGACCAGCCAGCGCGTCCCCACCGCGGCCCGACACCACCCACGGCACCACACCACCAGCCGCAAACACAGGCGCCGAACCCTCTACGACGGACTCACCCCCCGACACACCCGGCGCCTCCTCCAGCACCACATGCGCATTCGTCCCGCCCATCCCGAAGGCACTCACACCGGCGATGAGGGGCGCATCGGGGCGGGGCCAGGGGCCTACGGTGTCCTGGACCCGCAGGCGGAGAGCGTCAAGAGGGATGTCGGGATTGGGGGTCTCGAAGTTGAGGCTGGGCGGGAGTTCGCGGTGCTGGAGCGCGAGCACCGCCTTGACCAGGCCGGCGATTCCCGCCGCGCCCTCCAGGTGGCCCACGTTGGTCTTCACCGAGCCGACGTGAACGGGCTCGTCGGGTGCCCTTCCGGCCCCCAGAACCGCGCCGAGGGCGGCCGCCTCGACCGGGTCTCCGACAGGCGTACCGGTGCCATGGAGTTCGACGTACTGGATGTCATGTGGCGCCGCGCCCGCGTTGCGCAGGGCGCGGCGGATGACTTCTTCCTGGGCGCGCGGGTCAGGGGCGGTGAGGGTGTCACCGCCCCCGTCGTTGTTGATGGCGCTGCCGCGGATGACGGCGCGCACGGGGTCGCCGTCGGCGAGGGCCCGGTCGAGCGGCTTCAGTACGACGAGGCCGCCGCCCTCGCCTCGGACGTAACCATTGGCGCGGGCGTCGAAGGTGTAGCAGCGGCCGTCGGGCGAGAGCGCGCCGAAACGGTGGGGGTACAGGCTGCTCTCGGGGGCCAGTTGCAGGTTGACGCCACCGGCGATGGCGATGTCGCTGTCGCCGGTGCGCAGGCTCTCGCATGCGAGGTGGAGGGCGACGAGGGAGGACGACTGTGCCGAGTCGAGGGTGAGGCTCGGGCCGCGCAGGCCGAGGAGGTAGGAGAGGCGGTTGGCAATCAGGGCGCGGTGGGTGCCGGTGAAGGACTGATGCGTGACGCTCTCCGGGCCGAGCCCGTGCAGCAGCGTGGCGTAGTCGTCGTGGGCGGCACCGACGAACACGCCGGTACTGGTGCCTTCGAGCTGGTCGGGGACGATGCGGGAGTCCTCGAGGGCCTCCCATGCAAGTTCGAGGACGAGGCGCTGCTGGGGGTCCATGGTGTCGGCTTCGCGCGGCGAGATGCCGAAGAAGCCGGCGTCGAAACCGTCCACTTCGTCGAGGTAGCCGCCCCAGAGCGGGGCGCCGTCTTCGGGCGAGCCGTCCTCGGACGCACCGGCAAGTCGCAGTCGGGCGGACGGAGTTGGACGCACGGCACTGTCCCCGGCGCGGAGCAGCCGCCAGAGGGCGTCGGGGGTCGAGGCGCCGGGCAGACGGCAGGCCAGGCCGATGACGGCGATGGCACGCCGGGGCGCGGCGTTGAGCCCGTACCGTGTGCGTTCTGACTCGCTCATTCCACTCCACCCGCTTGTTGGCCCGGTCCGCATGGGATGCAGACACCAGGTATGGCGTGTGTACGACATGCGTACGTGCCCGCGTCGTTGACGGCCCGCACCAGCCGGTGAGGGAGGGTTACTGAACGCGGGCCGTCGGGCTCCCCACGCTAGGCGCGCATGGACTAGGGCGCCCCCTAGATTCACGTGGGGCCGGGGAGTGCAGGGGCCCTGTCCTCGGCCGCTGTCCCGGGAAATGCCCAGACATGGCGCGCAGGACAGCTTGAGGTGTTGCGCTCGTCCGGGTTCTCCCCATGAATGAGCGCATCACCACTGAGGGAGCGGCGCCGATGCGTCCGGCGTACGTTTATGGCGCCTTGACCGTTCCGCAGGAGACGGAGGCACTTCATGATGAGCGCGGAGCTCGCGGACATGCGCGATGCCCTGATCAAGCTGCGCGGCAGCCTCGAGTCGCTGCGGCGGGCCGAGGGCGATTCACCGTACGTCCGCAGGCTGATGAACGACCTCGACCGGTTGCAGTTGGACATGGAGGACGTCTCAGGAGCGAGGCTCCCTCGGGCGGCGATGGCCGGGGGGACGAGTGCGCAGAAGGTCGTTCCGGTCAAGGACGGCCCGTACCATCACCTGCCCTGGCAGGACGCGGACGACGAGGGGATCGGGGGTCACCGCCGCTGAGGGTGTGGATGCGGTGCCTCGGTGACTGCCACCGGGGCCCGCCGTCGCAGTGCAATGGAGAACGCCGGGTTCCCCAAAGTGTGCTGAGGGGAACCCGGCGTCGGCGTCGAACGCGGCAAGCTCACTTCACGAAGTCGGGCATGGCACGGGGCGGCCAGCTGCCGACGGTGAGGACACCCATCGAGTAGGCGCGGGAGACCAGCGCGGCGCGGTTGGGGGCCTTGAAGCGACGCAGCATCAGTCCGACGTGGTATTCGACGCCTTGGCGGCTGAGGTAGAGCCGCGAGGCGAGTTGGATGGTCGACGCACCGGTGGCGACGCCCTCCAGTATGCGGGCGTCAAGGGCCGTGAGCATCGGTGTCGGCTTGGCCGGCCGCTCTGTGGCTTCGGCCGTTTCGTCGTCCGGGCTCATCAGTACGACGACACCCGAGAGGTCATCTCCCTCTCCCTTGACGGCTATACCGGTGATCTCGGCCGAGAAGACCCGATCGTGGCCGTGCATGGCGACCACGCGCTCGACGAAGCGGCTGCCATGGCCGTTCGAGAGATGGGTGAAGTGCTTCGGCAGGATGTTGCGGGCGCTCGGGTGCAGTACGTCGTAGATACTGCGTCCGCAGATCTCCGTGGACGACCGGGCCACATGACGGAAGAAGTCGGCGTTGGCCGCTTCTATTTTGAGGCCGGGGTCCAGGCTCGCCATGCAGGTGACATGGTGCGGGGCGCTCGGCCGTCGGTCTCCACGGCGGGTGTTGCGCGGGAATTCCTGAAGGCCACTGACCATTGCCGGCCTGTCGGCTTGCGGGAGCATGGAAGTCCTCTCCTGGGCGTCACACCGAACATTCACTTAAACAGGGGAGCCGGAGCGGAAAGGCCATTGCAAGAATTATCCCTTTCGTTTTTCTGCTCCGCTGTCGGCGACAGTAGGTTGGGCCGCGCGCCGGAGTCAACGATGACCTGGGCCTACGGGGGAAATACTGCGGTACCCCCGTACGGCGGGTTCGGTCATCGCGCGTAGCGCTGGTTCGGTGGGTGGGGTTGGTACGGTCACTCGTGCACCGGCCGCGAGAGATGCACACCCGCGTGCCCATGTCTCGGCGAGATGCCCGGCGTGTGTCGCGCACGCGCAGGAGACGGCCGGATCAAGGCTCCGGCCTGCCGCCCTCAGCGCACACACCTTGTCTGTAACCTGAGCGTCCACATGCGGAAACGTCAGTCACACCGTCTCGCGAGGCGCGATTACAACGATCCGATAACGAAGCGCACTTCATGGTTTGATCATGAAAAAAGCGAGTTTGAAGCGCCGACTCCTCCGCCCTCCCCTTCGCACGGAGGACCGCTCCCTCCCCATCCTGTCCAGACAGGTGACATGACTTCCCGCTCACCTCGGCACTCATTCAGGTCAATGGGAAACCGTGTTCCCCCTTGGAAACTCGGAAATAGAGGGTGCTCCGGCACACCCATTCCGAAATGCACCTCATACTGATTCGAAGCGGCTCCGGCGGCGCCGCCATGAGAAGTGCAACCGCGATGGCAACGGTCTTGCCCCTGCGCGGTTCGTCCCATTGGCTTCCGGCGGAGTTTCCGGCCGAGTCGGCCATCGATGCGGTGACCTGCCGACGGCGGAGACGGGCTCAGCGGCATGCACCGACTGCCTGGTGCTCCCACCACCTGGCGGCGCCGGACGAGCGCGAAGGCGCAACGCACTCACCTCGTACGACGGACACCACTGGCCTACAACATATGAGCCCCATCCCGCACGTGACGGGATGGGGCTCATATCCGAGCGCCGGGCAGGCCTTGCACCTGCATCTCCCCGCAGGAAGCGGGGCGTCTTTCCTTGGACCACCAACGCACTACCGGCTACCGGTAGTTCCGGCGACCAGCGCAAGATCCAGTGTAGCGCATGCCCAGCGCCCCCCCGGTGGCCTCGATGCCGGGCCTTGCCGACCGGGTGACCGCCCTGCGCCGCCAACTGACCGGGCCTCGCGCGAGAGCTCGTTGATCACAAGCCGCAGCCTGCGGCTGAGCTCGCGCAGCCGAGCGCCGTCCAGATCCCGGTTCGCCGTGGCGGGAGAATCATGGAGCTGAACGGTCCCCGCCGTCCTTGTGGACAGGTACGCGGCACTGACCCAGCAGGTCCACAGCACGCGCGAGGACCTCGGGTGTCGCCGTGAACGGCAGCCGCAGATGGTGGGCCAGGGTCGCGCGGTCGGCGGCGAACAGGGGGCCCGGGGTCAGTGCCAGTCCGCGCCGGGCGGCGCATGCCGCCAGGTCTGTCGCCGTCGTCGCAGGGCCGAGATGCAGCCAGAGCGACAGGCCGCCCGCCGGCACGACGTACGTCCATCCGGTTCCGATGAGGAGCCTGGCGAGGTGGTCGCGCTGGGAGCGCAGGCGCTGTCGACGGTCGGCAAGCACGGCGTCCAGTCCGTCGCCCAGCAGCTCGGCCGCGATCACCTGCTCCAGCGGCGGGGGCGACAGCTGGGCCTGCAGCGGATTACGCCGCAGCTCGCTCACGAGGTGCGCACTCGTCCGGATCCAGCCGACCCGCAGCCCGCTCCAAAGGATCTTGCTCGCCGAGCCGATCTGGATGACACCCGGCCCCGACAGATGCCGCTCGGTACCGGCCGGCGTCCTGAGATCGAGGTCGCGCATCGTCTCGTCGACGACGACGGTGACCGTGTGTCGGCGGGCCAGTTCGGCGACCTGCCGGCGGACCGGATCGGCCATGTGCGCGCCGGTCGGGTTGTGGAAGTCCGGTATGGCGTAGACGAGTTTGGGACGTCCTCGGCGCAACGCGTCCGCCAGATGCTCGATGTCCCAGCCGTCCGCCGTAACGGGGATGGGCAGCAGCCTCGCCCGGCGGCGGCGCAGTACCGACAGCACGCCCGGATAGGTCGGGCTCTCCACGGCGACTGCTGCTCCACGGTCCGTGTGGAGGTGGTCGAGGAGCAGGGTGAACGCCGCCAGCGCGCCCGAGGTGACCAGGATCTGTTCGGGCCGGGTGGGCAGGCCGGTACCGGTGTAGCGGTCGGCCAGGAGTTCGCGCAGGCGCGGCAGCCCCTCCGTGGCGACGCCGGAGTCGACGAGCAGGGATGCACTGCGTCCGACGGCCCTGTCGAGGGCGGCGAGGTAGGCCTCGTGGGGTGCGGCGGTGACGGCGAGAGTGAGGTCGAGGTCCGCCTCGGCGGCCCCGCCCCGGTCCAGGGACCACGGTGTGGTGCGCTCGGTGAGCCGGGCGGGCAGGCGTACGACACTGCCGCTGCCGTGTCGCGTGTGCAGCCAGCCGTCGCCCCGCAGCAGGCTCAGCGCGGCGACGACGGTGCCGCGGCTGATCCCCAGGGCGCGGGAGAGCTCGCGTTCGGACGGTATCCGTGTCCCGGCCGGCAGCCGACCGTCGATCACCCCCTCGCGTACCGCAGCTGCGAGCGCCCCGGCCAGCGGTCCATCCCGGTCGCGCCAGGCGCCGAGGCCTGCGAGAAAGCCCGTCGCCGGGTGTCCGGGGCCCGTGCCGATGTCTCTGTCCACCGGTCCAGTTTCCTGCAACAGGACCAGTCGTCCAATGGCAAGCCCCTCCTACGCTCCCCCCATGCACTCCACACTCGCCGAAGACCTCTCCCGGATCCCCGAACTCCTCCAGTCCGCCCGCGACTTCGCCGCCCGGGAAGTGACCGGACTGGCCGAGCGGACGGTCGTCCACCTGGGCAAAGCGCCCGACCGTGATCCCATGCCGGCGGAGGGCGCCGGTGCCGAAGGGGCGCTGGCGCGGTTCGCCGAGCGGTGGGCGCCGGGGTTCTCGGGATCGGCGGGCCCGCGGTACCTCGGATTCGTCACCGGTGGAGCGACACCTGCCTCCGTCGCGGGGGACTGGCTGACGGCCACATACGACCAGAACGGCTCCGGGGCGGCCGGTTCCTGGGCAACCGCGCTGGAACGGGAGACGGTGGGCTGGCTGCGCGAGCTGTTCGGGCTGGGCGAGGCGCACGCCGGAGCGTTCGTCACCGGCGCCACGGTGTCGAACACGGTCGGACTGGCCATCGCCCGCGAGTGGCTGGGCGAGCGCCTCGGTGTGGACGTGTCGCGGGACGGTGCCGCCGCACTCGGCCCGGTCGACGTCCTCTCCGGCAGTCCGCACTCCAGCGTCACCAAGGCGCTGTCCGTCCTCGGCATCGGCCGCAACCGGCTTCGCCACATACCCGTACTCCCCGGAAACCGTGAAGCCGTCGACGTGACCGCGCTCGACGCCGCTCTGACGGAGCTGGACGGACGGCCGTCGATCGTCGTGGCGAACGCGGGCACCGTGAACACGGTCGACTTCGACGACCTGCAGGCAATCGCCGCGCTGAAGGAGCGGCATGACTTCTGGCTGCACGTGGATGCCGCGTTCGGCGGCTTCGCCGCCCTCTCCCCCGCATACGCACACCTTGTCGACGGACTGGACGCCGCCGACTCGGTCTGCGTCGACCTGCACAAATGGCTCAACGTCCCCTACGACGCCGCCGTCCAGTTCACCCGCCGCCGCGACCTGCAGATCGCGGTCTTCCACAACGCCTCGCCCTACCTGGGCCTGCCCAGCGGCGAACCCGACTTCCTCCACCTCACTCCGGAGAACTCCCGGCGGCTGCGCGCCCTGCCGGCCTGGTTCTCCCTGATGGCCTACGGTCACGCCGGGCACCGCGAGATCATCGAACGCAACGTCGCCCTGGCGCACCGGCTCGGGTCGGGTATCGCTGATCTGCCGGGGCTGCGGCTGCTCGCGCCGGTGCGGCTCAATGTCGTCTGCTTCACCCTCGCCGACGAGCCCACCAAGGAACGCGTCGACGCACTGGCCGAGGCAGTTGCCACCTCCGGAGAGGCCTTCCTCACGCCGACGGTGTACGGCGGGGTGCCCGCACTGCGGGCGGCGTTCAGCAACTGGCGTACCAGCGAGGCGGATACGGAGCGGGTGCTCGGCGTCCTGGCATCGGCCACGATCCCGAGGTGAACGAAGCCACGACTCTCCAGCGCCCCCTGCATCACCGGTTTGGCAGGTGATGCGAACGGTGCAAGCCAGGGAACAACACGCCGCCTCTCCCCACGGCATTCAGGAACGCCCAGCAGGCTGGGATCGCCGGGGACATCATCGCGCTGCTGGACGACCTGAAGATCGAGAAGAGGCTGCCTGCCGTGCGGCCTCTCAGCAGGTCGTCTGGTGCTCCAGCCCGCGGACATAACGAGCCCATTGCTCGCCGTCCAGCCCCTGACCGGCCCGGGTGCAGGCCAGGTCGAGAGCGTGCGTGCGCGCGTCGTTGAGCTCCGCAAGGCTGTTCACGTTGACGGTGCCGTCCAAGGAGGCGGTCAGCAGCGTCCTGTCATCGGCGCTGATCGCCACGGACGTGACCGCATCGGTGTGGTGGCTGCCGACCACGCCGAGGTCGTAGGGGTGGACCGGGTCCGTGACGTCCCAGAGGATCGAGGTCTGGTCGGCGCTGCCGGACACCAGTGTGTGGCCGTCAGGGCCGAAGGCCAGTCCGAGGACCCAGCTGCTGTGTTGGACGAGCGGCGGGCCGAGATGGTGCGGCTCGGCCGGGTCGGTGATGTCCCAGAGGATGATGCTGGAGTCCAGGCTGCCGGTTGCCAGGGTGTGACCGTCGGGACTGAAGGCCACGGAGGAAACCCAGTTGGTGTGGCCGGCGAGTGGCTTGCCCAGTTGGTGCGGCGTGGCCAGGTTGTCGATGTCCCACAGTCTGGCCGTACCGTCCCAGCTCCCGGTGGCCAGGGTGTGTCCGTCGGGACTGAATGCGACCGCGTCCACACCTCCGCGGTGGCCCGTGAGCGGCTTGCCGATCTGCCGGGGACGGGACGGGTCTGATGTGTCCCAGAGCGTGATCGCGGAGTCCCCGCCGGCGGTGGCGAGGGTATGCCCCACGGGGCTGAAGGCCAGCGCGTCGACTCCGCCGTTGTTGGCGGTGAACTGCTCGATCTTCCGGAGATGGTGCAGGTCGCCGGCGTCCCAGAGGATCACGGTCCGGTCCAGACTGCCGCTGGCCAGTATGCGACCGTCGTGACTGAACGCCATCCCGAACACCCTGTTGGCATGGCGCCCTGTCTTGGGTGTGATCCCTCTGGGATGCTTCGGATCGGTCAGGTCCCAAAGGGTCACCTTGCCGTCCGCTCCACCAGTGGCCGCCGCACGGCCGTCCGGGCGGAGTGCCATGGACTGCACACCGGCGGAGCTGCCTTCGAGGCGGGCGGAGAGCGGAACGATTCCGTTGGCGGCCTTGCTTTGCCACAGGATCACCGTGTTGTCGGCGCTCCCGGTGGCAAGCAGGGTGCCCTGCGGGGCGAACGCCACTGCGTGGGTCCAGTTGGACGCCCCGGCGATGGAACTGGCCGTCATGCGGGGAGCGGCCGGATCCGAGGTGTTCCACACGGTCGTGTAATGGTCGGCGAGTGCAATGTCGATCTGGCGTCGGAATACTTCCAGTGCCTTCACCGGGGCATCTCCGGCAGAGATCTGGCTCATCCAGGTGGGGTGGCTCGGATCACCGGCGTTCCAGAGGTCGGCCTTCCCATCTCCGCCGCCGACGACGAGCGTACGACCGTCGGGAGCGAAGCCGAGGGCGGTCACTCCTCCTGAGTGGCTGATCGGGCTCTTCAACCGCCGGGGGTGCGCGCGATCGGTCACGTCCCACAGAACCGCGGTGCCGTTGGCGCTGCCCGTCACAAGCACGTGCCCATCGGGCCTGAACGCCATGGACGACAGGTCCCCGTTCTGGGCTGTCAGGGGCTGTCCGAGCAGGTGAGCGTGTTGGGGGTCGCTGGTGTCCCACAGCCGGACTGTGCCGTCCGCCGCACCGGCCGCCAGCGTGCGCCCGTCCGGCGCGAAGCCCATCGTGTGGATATTGGCCGGGCCGGTCAACGTCTCGCTGAGACGGCGCGGTTGTCGGGGGGAACTCACGTCCCACATCTGTACGGTGTGCCCTGTCTGGTCGCCGCCGCCGGCTGCGAGGAGACGCCCATCGGGGCTGAACGCCACTGTGAACACTCCGTAGCTGGGGCCCGGCAGCCGATCGAGCTCATGGGGGTGCTGGGGGGAGCTGGTGTCCCACAGGATGATGGTGCCGTCCTGGCTTGCGGTGGCCAGCGTCCGCCCGCCGGGCCCGAAGGCGACACCGACCACCGTGGCGGTGTGTTTCGACAAGGTGCCGGCATAGGGCGTGAACAGGCTGCTGAGGAGGTTCGCGGTCGTCGCGGGACTGTGGTCCAGCCGGTCGGCCGCGATACCGAGCTGCAATGCCAGCCGCGGGTCGTTGGGTCGGGTGGAGTCCGCGTCGCGCACCAACGCCTCTGCGACCGCGGCACGTTGTTCTCTCTGCGCGTCTCTGCGGCCCTTCACGGCGAACCCGGTCGCCACCAGTGACGCCACCAGCAAAAGGGCCAGCGTGACGACGGTGCCCGTCCGCAAGCGGCGGCGTCGCCGGTCGGCTCGTATGCTGGCGGCGAAGAACTCGGCCGCCAGCCTTCCAAGTTGGCTGCCGTTCTGACCCGGATCGCCGAACTGGTCGCGGACCAGTTCCAGTTGGCTTCCGCGATAGAGACCACTCGGGTCGCGCCCGTCTCTCTCCCAGGACTCGGCCGCGTCCAGGAGCTTCTGCTGAACCAGCAGGCCGGCGCGGCTGGTGTCGATCCAGCCGCGCAGTCGGTGCCACGCGCGCAGCAGCGCCTCGTGGGCGATCTGGGCGCTGCCGCCGTCAAGGGTGATCAAGCGTGCGCCGGCCAGCGCGTCGCGGGCAGCGGCGATGGCGGCGGCTTCGTCCGGCGGCCGTTGGGCCAGCAGGTCGGTGAGATCGAGCCGTCGACGGGTGTCCTCTGTGCTCTCGCTGATCCGGACCATGCGGAGCAGCATCAGCTTGGCGGCTCGCCGGGCGTCCGGGGTCAGGCTGTCGTAGGTGAGATCGGCCTGTTGGGTGACCGCGTCCCAGATCCCGCCGGTTGCGCCGTACCCGGCAAGGGTCAGGGTCCGGCCCTCGCGGCAGCCCCAGGTCAGCCAGAGGGCGTAGGACAGCAGCGGGAGGGCGCCGCCGGCGAACTCGCGGTCGGCGCGCAGGTCACGCAGCAGCGTGTCGGCCAGACCCGCCTCCAGGTTCAGCCCGGCCACTTCGGCGGGTTTCTCGATCGCCTCGCGGAGCTGCTCCGGTGTCATGGGCTCGATCGGGAACTGACGGTGCTTCAGCACGCCGACCAGCTCGGGATACGCCAGACAGGACGCATAGAAATCCGCACGGATTCCGAGCACGACCAGGGCCGGTGCGCTGATGGCAGCTTCGTCGCTCGCCGCGGCCGAGCAGATCGCCGCGATGAAGCGCCGCCGCTCGTCCTCGTCCTGGCAAGCGGTGAACACTTCCTCGAACTGGTCCACCACGAGCAGCAACCGGCCGCCCGGTACGTCCTGCCCACCTCCCTGCCGGCGTAACGCACGACGCATCAGATCGGCCGAGCGGGTCGGGTCCCCACGCAGCTCGGCGGCCAGCTCGGCTTTCGAGTATCCGGTCGGGCCGGCCAGTTGGCCGGCCAAGCTGTCGAGCGGATGTTCGCCGGGGGTGAGGATGAACTGCGGCCAGGTACCGGCCCCGGGCAGTGGGAGCTCGCCACGCTTGACGGCGGGAAGCAAGCCCGCACGCAGCAGCGAGGACTTTCCTGCGCCGGACAGCCCCACCAGCGCGACCGGACCACCGTCCTGCGACCATGCGGCCAGCTGCGTGAGCAGCTCGGCGGTGACCTGGGCTCGGCCGAAGAAGAACCTGGCGTCGTCGGCGGTGAACGGATCGAGGCCCGGATACGGGCAGACCTGTTCGTCAAGTTCCTCTGAAGGCACATGGGTTGCCGACGGAGTGTGCAGAGGTGCGGCAACCGGGTTGGCCGCCAGCACCAGGTCACCGGCCCTGCCACTGAGGTGGCGCTCCGGTGCGGGCAGGTGCCGGAGCGGCAGGACACGGCGCAGATGCCGGTAGGCGCCCTCAATGGTGAGCCCCGGTGGGCCGCCCGGGTCCCCCTCGCGCAGGAAGCGCAGCAGCTCCCCGGTGAATGCCGTGTACGGCTCGTCCGGCATTGCCAGCGCCTGTTCGTCCCGCGAGGCCGAAGCAAGCACGTAGCTGCCGCTGAGCGAGGCCAGCGCGAACGCATCAGACGCGGCAGTACCGAAGGAGCCGCGGGCGCGCCCGGCGAAGCAACAATCCAGCACCACGATGATCGAGCGCGCCCGGCAGTTGCTCAGGGCGTCGCGCACTGCCTGGTACGGCAGCGCCTTGAAGGCCAGTCCCTCGGTCAGGTCATCCGTCGCGGCCGTGGCCAGGTAGAGCTCGTTGCCGAGACTCACCAAGCCGTGGCCGACGTAGTAGAGCAGCAAGACGTCCTCGGCCTGCTTGGCGGCCGCGACGACGGCGTTGCCGAACTCGATCGGGTCTCTCGGATCGAGGAGCGGCGGGAGAAGGTTCTCCGGCCGAAGCCCGCAGGTGTCGACAAGGTTTCGGCCGAGCTCCTGGACGGTGGCCGACACCGCGGGCACGTCCGGCAGTTGAGAACCGGGCAGGTGACGTCCGGTGCCAATGAGCAGGGCGCGGGATCCGGGCGAGCCGAGCCCGGATCCCAGGGACGCGCCGGACGGGTCAGCCGGCGTCACCGGTTTCCCGATCGCCGACGGGGTGGAGGGAACGGGACAGTTCAGCCGTGATCCGCCGTGCTTCCGTCGCGTCCAGGCCGCTGACATTGGTGGCGCTGAACTCCGTCGATGTCCCGTCCGGCCGGACCACCTTGACCGAGACGTTGCCGGTACGCCGACGCAGCCAGGAGATCAGCACGCTAGCGACAGCCGTCGCCACGCCCCCGGGCCCGAGCGCGACGGTCAGTGCCTCCACGGCTGAGCCCAGTGCACCCTGCTCCGGCGGAGGCAACTCCAGCCGCACCAGGCCGCGCAACTCGTCCTCGGCGACCAGCCAGTCACGCAGCGAACGAAGCTCGTCGGCAGACCGATCGCCGACGACCTCGACCACTACCCGCTCGTCCACTCAGGTCTCCTGTCACTCCGCCCACAATCTTGACCATCCTGGCAGAGGGACTGGCTGCCAGAGGGGCGATTGGAGTCAGTGGTAACTGTTCTCCTCACAGGCAGGTGCGTACCAGTCACTCGTCGGGGTTGGGTTGTGGGCAAGGACTGGTTCTCTTCCAGCGCCACCTCAATGCCCTTGGCGCCCGCTCCGGACCTGCCGCGGGGCACTGCCCGGTGTCAGACCGCGGCCTTCGAGGGCGCCGGCAGCCGGGCCGGGTCGAAGGCGGTGGCGGCGAGGGTTCCGTCGGCCGTGATCAGGCCGAAGACCGGGTAGCCGGTGATGTCGAAGGCCTCACCGAGCGGTCCGTCGCCCGGCTCGACCACGACGTGTGCGACCTCGGACAGGGCCGCCACCTGCTCACGGGCCTCCTCCTCGGTGCCGTGCACTACGGCGAGGACGCTGCGACCGGTCTCGCGGGCGGTGGTGCGCGCCTGCTCCACGAAGAGCGGCAGCCGTTCCTTGCAGGCCCGGCAGTCGGGCGAGAAGAAGCCGAGCATGGTCTCGCCGAGGCTCTCGCGAGTGATCCGCTCACCGGCGGTGGTGACGGCGGAGAAAGCGGGGGCGGCGGAGCCGGCCGGGATGATCAGTCCTTCCGCCACCCGGTCGGCCTTCTCGGCGGCCTGGGCGCGGAGTTTGCGTATGACGCCGAAGGTGAGCAGCAGGTTCAGCAGACAGAGCACGGCGATAAGGGCGACTGCGGTGACCAGAAAGGGCATGGGTGACTCCGAGGTCTCGTGTCATCGTGAGGCGGGGTGTCCGCCGATTCGTGATCGCGACATGCGTGGCGGGCGGCGACCTGAAGGGGTACGGCGCGCGCCCGGTGCAGCGGCTGCGACTTGTGCGTCGCGGTGGCCGCCGCGGTGTTCCATGAGACATCAACCACCTTGGGCATCAGGGCGGTTGTCGCCTACGGGGCGGATCTGCGGACCCGTCCCGAGGTGCGTGGGGCGCCGTCGTCGAACAGCGTGCCCAGCTCGTCCGTGAAGATCACGAGCAGGGCGCCCACCAGCGCGCCGAACGCCGCGATCAGCACGCCCGCCGCCCGGGTCGGTGCCGACGTCCCCGCGAGCCCGGCGGCCAGACCGAACGCGGCGAGGGCGAGCAGCACGCTGTTCCGGACGACGTGGCGGCGGCCGATCGGCGCGGTCGAAGCACCGAAGCAGGCGCAGGACGCCTTGGTTCCGCTGCGGAGCGTGCGGACGATTCCCATGGTGAACGCGGCGAGCAGCAGCAGCGTCAGGACGAAGCCGGGCGCGCCGCCCGGCCCCAGGGCGAGCAGCACCACTGCGGCGCACTCCCCCGCGACCACGGCCACCGCCACGAGACGGCTCAGACGGGCCGGAACGCCCATGGAGCGGGCGGATTCCTGGAAGCCGTGGAAGGCCGCGGCGTTGCGGAGCTTTCCGGTTGCGGATGCCGCGAACACGATGCCGACGAGGAGTCGTACGGCAAGCAAGGCATAAGCCACGAGCAGCTCTCACCCCCCATGAGACGACTGTGCCAGAGGCAATGTAGTCCCAAGTCGACATGAGCAACAGTGGTCACTGGTCGCCCAGCCTTCCATAGAGAAACCGGAAGCAATCCGTCAACTTCCGTACTCTTGCGCTCAATTGGCATCACGACATAACTTCTGCCCCGGCCGGACTCACCCATGGTCCGGTCTTCACCCCGACGAGGAGGTCCACGATGACCCGTGTGATCGGCACGATGGGCGACAAGCTGCTGGGCATGCTGCTGAAGGAGGACCGGGCCGGCGCCTGCGTCCCGGAGCACGGCAGTTTCTGCAAGTGCGTGAACCATGTCCGGTACGTTTACAGCTGCAACGGCCCCTGCGTGAAGGACGGCAGCTGCTGACCCACGCCCATCCCACGCCATCCCGTCGCGTAACCAGGAGGTAGTCATGAGGCGAATGATCGGCACGATGGGCGACCGGCTGCTGCGGCTCGTACTCAACGAGCAGCACGCGGGGGCCTGCGTCCCCGAGGTGGGACAGCTCTGCTACTGCAAGGGCGGACACCAGTACCGGTACGCCTGTAACGGCGTGTGCACCAAGCGCTCCAACACGTGTTGATGACGCACTCGGATGCATCTGTTGGTTCCCCGGAGGCGGCTTCGCCTCCGGGGAACCGGCTCCGGGCCCGCGCCGTCTGGGCCGCGGTCGCCCTCCAGTTCCGCGCCACGCCCGGCGGCGCCTCCCTGCTGTTCGGCGTGACCGTGGGAGTCGGGGTGACGCCCGCCGCCACCGCGTGGCTCGCCAAGCTGCTCTTCGACGAACTCGGCCGCGGTGCACAGGCCGACGCGCGGCACGCCGTCAGCCTCGGCATCGCCACGGCGGCGCTCGGCGCGCTCTCCGCCGTCCTTCTGCAACTGGCTGGATATCTGGACGAGTTGGTGCGCAGAAGGCTCGTCGTCGAAGTCGAACGGACCCTGTTCGCCAAGGTCGACGAGTTCCACGGTCTGAAGCGGTTCGAGGATCCCGCGTTCCACGACCGGCTGCGGCTCGCCCAGCAGGCCTCGGAGGACGCACCGCACAACATCACCATGTTCACTCAGGAGGCCGTGCGTTCGGTGGCCGCGATCAGCGGCTTCACGGGCGCCCTGCTCGCCGTCTGGCCCCCGATGGTGGGCCTGCTGTTCATGGTCGGTGCCGCCGCACTGCTGGCCCGGCTCTCGCTGGCCCGCCGCCAGGTGGTGGTCTGGGAGCTGACCTCGGCCAGGCTGCGCCGGCACCTTTTCTACCGCTCGCTGCTGACCGACCCCCGCGCCGCCAAGGAGATCCGGCTGTTCGGCCTCGGCGGCTTTCTGCACGGCCGGCTGGTCCGCGCACTGAGCGACGCCACCGAGGCCGAACTCGCGGTGGCCCGGCGTGGGGCCCTGGTGCAGTCGGGTTTCGCCGCGCTCAACGCCCTGGTCGCCGGGCTCGGTACGGTCGTCGTGGTCGCGGGCGCGGCCCACGGCAGATTCACGGTCGGCGACGTGACTCTGTTCATCGCCGCCGCCGCGGGAGTGCAGGGCGCGTTCACCGGGATCGTGCTGCAGGCCGGAACGGCCGCGGAGGGCGTCCGGCTCTTCGGCCACTATCTCGATCTGCTCGACACCCCGGACGACCTGACCCGGGGCGAGGCCCCCGCGCCGCCGCTCACCGGGCGAATCGAACTGCGGGATGTCTGGTTCCGCTACGACACGTCCGGCCCGTGGGTCCTGCGCGGGGTGAACCTGACCGTCCCGGCGGGCACCGCAATGGGCCTGGTGGGCCGCAACGGCGCAGGCAAGAGCACCCTCATCAAGCTGCTCTGCCGGTTCTACGACCCAGAGCGCGGCGCGATCCTCTGGGACGGCGCCGACATCAGGACCATGGACGTGGCCGAGCTGCGCCGCCGGATCGGCGTCACCTTCCAGGACTACATGACGTACGACCTGTCGGCGGCCGAGAACATCGGCATCGGCGATCTGCCGCACCGCGAGGACCTGGAACGGATCCGCGCCGCCGCGGCGCTTGCCGGCATCGACAAGACCCTGCGGAACCTCCCCGACGGGTACGAGACCCAGCTCAGCCGGGTCCACCTCGACGAGGAGGGCGGCACCCCAGGGGTCACCCTCTCCGGCGGCCAGTGGCAACGGGTCGCGCTGGCCCGCTCGCTGATGCGCGGCGACTCCAATCTGCTGATCCTGGACGAGCCCAGCTCGGGCCTGGACCCGGAGGCCGAGCACGAGGTGCACCGCACCCTCAGCCACCACCGCCGGGGACGGACCGCGCTGCTGGTCTCACATCGACTCGGCGCCCTGCGCGAGGCGGACTCCATCGCCGTACTGGTGGACGGCAGGATCGCCGAACTCGGCTCCCACGACGAGCTGATGGCCGTGAGCGACGGGCACTACGCCCGGCTGTTCGGCCTGCAGGCCGCGGGTTATACCAAGAGCGGCGAACGGGCGAGGACCACGGAGGCGGCCACATGAGCCGCGAGGAACAGAAGGCGGTCGCATGAGCCGCCAGGAACGGAAGGCGGCCACATGAGTCGCCTGGAACGGAAGGCGGTCGCATGACGGGGGCCGGGCGGACGACGGCGGCGTTGGCAGTGGGGGCGGGCGTGCTGCTCCTTTCCGTACGCGTACTGCGTTCACGCATCGCGCTCATCAGGGTCACCGGGTCGAGCATGGCCCCGGCCTTCGCGGACGGCGACCGGCTGCTGGTCCGCCGCACCACGCGCGTGCGGCACGGCGACGCGGTGGTCTTCCGCAACCCCTTCCCCTTCGGCGACGGGGACGACCCCCTGGCCTGGCTTGTCAAGCGGGTTGCCGCCCTGCCCGGCGATCCGGTGCCGCCCGACGTGCGCGACATCGTCGGGGCGCCGGACGGCGGACTGGTGCCGTCCGGTTCACTGGTCGTCCGTGGCGACGCCGCCCGCACCCAGGATTCCCGCCACTTCGGCTATGTCCCCGAGTCGTCGCTGCTCGGCGTGGTGCTCACCCGTCCGAATGCCCCCGGCCGGAGCCGCGTCCGACCGTTCC
Source organism: Streptomyces sp. NPDC001634 (assembly GCF_040298185.1). Lineage (NCBI taxonomy): Bacteria > Bacillati > Actinomycetota > Actinomycetes > Kitasatosporales > Streptomycetaceae > Streptomyces > Streptomyces sp. NPDC001634. Next base: position 16,875 of record NZ_JBEOZU010000045.1, read on the forward strand.
CGAACCCGGCCGACTGACTCTGGCGGAAGTTGATCTGGTCGAAGGTGCCCATCGCGGGCCAGGCGTCCTTGTCGCCGAAGGCGATCGGGACCAGCCCGTCCTCCTTCATCTGCTTGCACAGGGCCACGAGCTCGTCCCAGGTGGTGGGGACCTTGTAGCCGTGCTCGTCGTGGCACTTCCGGCGCCCGCACAGGCTTTCGTAGTTTCTGTGACCAACGGGCCTCCCTGGGGTCTCCTCTTACGTACGGCCAAGCAGGAGTCGGTGGAAGGAGCACGACGATGATGGAGTCAGCGGCGGACGGGGAACTGGTGACGGCGGCGCGCGACGGAGTGCCGGAAGCGCTGGATGAGCTGGTGACCCGGTATTTGCCGCTCGTCTACAACATCGTCGGACGTGCCTTGTTGGGACGCGCCGATGTGGACGACGTCGTGCAGGAGACGATGCTGCGCGTGGTCCGGGGCCTGTCCGGACTCCGGGACGAGCAGGCGTTCCGGTCCTGGCTGGTCGCGGTGACCATGAACCAGATACGGGACTACCGTCAGACGCGTGGCGCACCCCTGTGCGACCTGGACGAGCTCACGGCAGTCGCCGACCCTGGTGCGGACTTCGCGGACCTGACGCTGACCGAGCTGGGCCTGTCCGGGCAACGGCGGGAGACCGCGGAGGCGACCCGTTGGCTGGACGAGGACGACCAGGAGCTGCTTTCGCTGTGGTGGCTGGTCGCTGCCGGACACCTGACCCGGACCGAACTGGCGGGCGCGCTCGGTCTGGACTCCCACCATGTGACGGTCCGGGTGAGCCGGATGAAAGCACAGCTGGAGACCGCACGACTGGTGGTGCGCGCGCTCGCCGCCGACCCTCGCTGCGCCGAACTGACCCGGACCATCCACCTGTGGGACGACCGGCCGAGCACGCTGTGGCGCAAGCGCGTGGCCCGCCACCTGCGCGAGTGCATGTACTGCGGCGGTCTGGGCGCGGATCTGGTCCCCGCGGAGCGCCTGTTGGTGAACCTCGCCCTGGTCCCGCTGCCGCTGGGCTTCACGGCGCTCGTCCTGGCGCGCATTGCGGGCCAGGCGACACCCGCCCCTGCGGCATACGCGATGCCCGCGTCTCACGCGCCGAAGGAAACCGGGCCAGTATCCCGCGGACGCACCCGTGGTCCCAGGCACCGCGCCAGGCGATCGCTCGCAGATTTCACCGGTAAGCCGCTGTTGACGGCCGCCGCGGTCACGGCCACCGTCACGGCGGCGGTGGGCATCGGGGCGTTCGCCTCGGGACCGGACAGCGGGCGTTCGACGGTCGGCCAGCAACGCCTCGACGACACAGGCGAGACCAGCGGTACCCCGACGCCGAAGGCGGCGGCAACCGCGTCGGTGGCCAGGACAACGCCGCCGAAGCCCTCACCGAGCAAGACCCGCACGCATACCGCTTCCCCCGCGCACCCGACCCGGAGCCCCTCCCCCACCCCCCACACCGCGGCTGCTCACGCGCAGACGGCGCCCACATCCGGCTCCGACCCGGAGGCTGCGGCAGCCGCGCAGGTCCTCGCCGTCATCAACCAGGCTCGTGCGGCCCAGAACCTGGCACCGCTCCAGCCGCTGAGCGGTCTGGAGTCGAGCGCGGGAGCACACAACCAGACCATGGCCTCGGGCTGCGGCCTGGAGCACCAGTGCCCGGGCGAAGCCTCCTTCGGCGACCGGGAGCACGCAGCCGGCGTCTCCTTCGGGTCCGCCGGCGAAAACATAGGCACCGGCGGACCCATAGCCCACACGACGGCAGCCCTCACCGACATGGCCGTGGGAATCACCAAGTCCATGCTCGCCGAGCAGCCGCCCAACGACGGCCACCGCAAGAACATCCTCAACCCGGGCTTCCACCACATAGGTATCAAGGTGCTGCACGACGCATCAGGCACGCTCTGGATGACTCAGGACTTCTCCGACTGAGGGGGCTTCGGCTCTACCTGCCCCCGGCCCACGCCGCCGGAAGGTCGCGTTGTCCAGTGCCTTGCCGCTGCGCAGTCAGTCGTCCGCGATTCCATGCAGCGCCTGCTCGTCGGGGGACACACGGGAGTCGTCGAAGCGGTAGGTGAGTTGGTCGATCACCGCGACCACGCCGTCGATCTGCCTGGTCATGGAGACGGCGATCTCCGTGTCGCTCTTGCCGTCCAACCGGCCGGTGAGGGTGACCACGCCCTCGACCACGAAGACGTCGACGGACCTGGGCGTCAGCCTCAGCGTGCGGACCAGTACTTCCTCGATCACCTCGTCGCGGATCTCCGTGTCGGGCCGCAGGAAGACCTGGAGCAGGTCACGGCGGGTGACGATGCCGACGAGACGGTCCTCCTCGTCCAGCACGGGCAGCCGTTCCACGTGCCGTTGAACCATGATCCGCGCGGCCATGGCGATGGTCTCGTCGGCGTGCACGGTGACGGGCGGTTCGGTCATCAGCTGACCGGCGGTGAAGGCCCTGGACTTGGCGGCCTGCCTCGGGGCCCTTGGCATCAACTCGGCGAACGTGAAGTGGTGTTTCGGCTCGTCCGCGTCGAGGGCTTCCGACTGCCGGGCCATCAGGTCCGTCTCGGAGATGACGCCGATGACCTTCTCATCGTTGTCGACGACCGGCAGTCCGCTGATCCGGTGGTCCGCCAGCAGCCGCGCGACTTCCTTGAACGTGGTGCCGTACTCCGCTCGGACGACCTCCGAGGTCATCACGGAGCCCACCTTGTTGTGCTTCATGGCCGTTCCCTCCTCAGCGGAGTCGGCGCAGATACGGGTCCTGGGGCTCGCGCGGCAGCAGACGGACGCGTGCGTCGAGCACGGTGACTCCGCCCGGTGCCGCAAGGACGGGGTTGAAGTCGGCCTCGGCAAGCTGCGGCAGGTCGCTCGCCATGCGGGACACCCGCAGGAGCAGTTGTTCCAGGTCTTCGAGGTCGACGGGCCCGGCACCGTGCGCGCCGAACAGGAGCGGAGCACAGCGCGGGGCCGTGATCAAGTCGTGGACGTCGTGGTCGGTGAGCGGGGATAGCCGGGCCGCATGGTCGGCGAGCACCTCGGTCGCGGTACCGCCGAGCCCGAAGAGCACGAGCGGTCCGAAGACCTGGTCCTGGACGACGCCGGCGAACAGTTCGGTGCCGCGCGCGGCGAGCGGCTGGACGACCACACCGGTCATCAGTCCCGCGAACCGCGTCTCGAAGTCCCGGAAGGCTGCCCGTACTTGCGCGTCGCCCTGGAGGTCGAGGTGGACGGCGTGCTGTTCGCTCTTGTGCAGCAGGCCCGGCCAGTGGGCCTTCATGACGACCCGGCCGTCGGGGCCGCGCAGTCGTTGGGCCGCGATGACGGCGTCCTCCTCGGTCTCGGCCCAGGACCACGGGAGTTGTGGGATGCCGTAGCAGGTCAGGAGGTCGGCGCAGGTACGCGGTTCGAGCCAGCCGCCGTCCGGGTGTGCGGCAAGACAGGCCTCGGCGATCTCCTGGGCATGCCGGGTGTCGACTCCGTCGAGGTCCGGGACGGTGCCCAGGGGCCGGTCGAGCCAGGCGGCGCGGCGGGCGGCATGGGCCAGCGCCCTTGCGGCCGACTGCGGGTCGGCATACGAAGGAACGGATCCGCCGGCGGTGGCGGGCAGCAGCTTCACCGGCAGGTCCTGTTCGAGGCGTACGGCAACGACCGGTCGTGCCCGGTGCGCGAGGCCGTTGGTGAGGGCGCGGATGAGGTCTTCGCCGGTCGCCGCGGCGAGCGCCGTAGGTACAAGGGCCACCAGCACGGCGTCGATGTCGGGGGACCGCAGGAGCCGGTCAAGGGCGTCCTGGAGCTGGTCTTCGGAGACGGCGGCGGTGGTGTCGACAGGGTTCCCCACGACGGCACCCAAGGGCAGCACGGCGAGCAGGTCGTCCACCACCTCGGGGGCGAGCGACGGGAGGGCCAGGCCCGCCTCCACGCAGGCGTCGGCCGCCAGGACCCCGACACCGCCCGCATTGGCGACGATCGCGACACGCGTACCGGCCGGCAGCGGCTGGGAGTGCATCAGGGCGGCCGTTTCGAGCAGTTCTCCCACCGAGCGGGTGGCGGTGATGCCGGCCTGGGTGAACAACGCCTGCCGGGTCATGGTGCGGGTGGCGGCGGCCGCGGTGTGCGAGGCCGCGGCTCGACGGCCCGCCTCGGTACGGCCGGCGTCGACGGTCAGCACGGGCATACGACGGGTCACACGCCGGGCCGTGCGGGAGAACGCCCTCGGGCTGCCGAAGGACTCCAGGTGCAGCAGGGCGAGGTCGGTGCGGCCGTCGCTCTCCCACCACTGGAGCATGTCGTTGCCACTGACGTCGTACTTGTCGCCGAGGGACGCGAAGGACGAGACGCCGATGCCGAGCCGGGACAGCCCGTCGAGCAGCGCGATCCCCACACCGCCGGACTGCACGGCGACCCCCGCGGTGCCGGGGCGCGGATGGTCGGCGGCGAAGGTGGCGTCCAGGCACAGCTCCGGGTCGGTGTTGGAGATGCCCAGGCAGTTGGGTCCGACGAGCCGCATGCCGTGCGTGCGGCACGCGCCCAGCAGCGCCTGGGCCTGGCTACGGTCGAGGCCCGCGGTGACGACGAGGAGGGCCCGTACGCCGGCCTTGCCGCACTCCTCGGCAGTGGCGGGGACCACCGCGGCGGGCACCGCGACGACCACGAGGTCCGGTGTCAGGGGCAGGGCACTGACCGAGGGGTGGCAGGGGACGCCGAGGACCGAGTTGACGCTGGGGTTCACGGCGAACAGGCGGCGGGTGAAGCCGCCCGCCTTCAGATGGTGCAGGATCGCCCGGCCCACGGAGCCGGGCTTGCGTCCGGCGCCCACGACGGCGACCACGTTCGGGCGCAGCAGCGGCTCCAGGCTGGCCACATCGGCGGCCCGGCCGCGTTCCTCCACCGCCGAGAGGTAGGTGTCGTCGGCGTCGAGCGCGATGGTGCAGCGCACCTCCGGGCCCTCGAAGTGGCGCGCGGTGCGCAGGCCGAGGTCGGCGAAGAGCCGGAGCACGTCGCGGTTCTCGCTCAGCGCGTCGGCGGTGAAGGTGGTGATGCCCCTGGCCCGGGCCGCCGAGACCAGGTGCTCGACGAGGAGGGTGCCGACGCCCCGGTGGTGCAGCGTGTCGGCAACCGCGATGGACATCTCTGCCGCGTCTCCGTCTCCCCCGGTGTCGTACTCGGCGAGACCGATCACGTGGCCCTGTGTCTCGGCCAGGAGCGCCCGATATCCGGGACGCGCCGGGGCGCACGCGCGGTCGGCCGCCATGGCGGCGGATCGCGGGCTCACCGCGAAGAACCGCAGCCGGAGGTTCTCCGGGGACATCTCCTCGTAGAACCTCTGCAGCTGCTCGTGATCCCCGGGCCGCACGGGACGGACGCGCACGGTGGTGCCGTCCGCGAGCAGCGCGTGGACCGGGGGGCGGCTGAGCGTGCCGTCCGTCATCACGGACCTCCTCGAAGCCAGTCGATGCTTCGAGCATCCGGCGGACCGGGAGGTGATCACATGGGCTGTCCGGGGACATGGAGGGGGCCGGTCGGCCCTGAAATCGGCCCACGGCCATGTCGGGTACCTGATCGTTGCGATGAGCAACTGCTCCCGCTCTACGGGGGAGGGAAGGAAGCCCCCTTCACTTCCCAGCTGCCAGAAGGCGAGAGCCCCGCTCGCAGGACGGCGGGCGAGCGGATTGGTGACGACCTTCCGGGCGAGGGGCGGGGCCGGGCAGCACTCCGTCGGGCAGGTCCGCCGGCCCCCCGCGCAGGAGGCAGGAGGTAGCCATCCGTCCCGCGTGTCGTGGACGGTGCGCTCGCCCCGCGGAACCGACGCCCGGGACCACCGCGCTCGCTCACGCCGAGACGGCGTACCGCGCGGCGGTCCGCACCGCCGCCGAGCACGCCACTTCCCGCACCGCGGCCGAACTCATCGCCGCGGAGGCCGAACGGACCCGCCAACGGGTGCGCGCCCTGCGCCGGCACTGGATTCTCCGCCTCACGCGCGAGCCGGCCGCCGTGGAACTGGCTCTGGAGGAGGGGGAGCACGAGGAGGCGGTACGGCGGCGCTGGGCCGCCTCGTCCCGCAACCGGGCACGGAACCGAGTACGGAGCCGGCCGGTCCGGCACTCCGCACATCTCAGCGAGGCGGCACCGTCGCCCCGTCCACCGTGTCGTCCCGGTCGAAGTCGAGCCGGTTGACGACCTCCACGACGCCGTCGACCCCCTCGCACAACTGCACAGTGACAGGGAGCAGACTCTTGCGCTCCACTCTGCCGCTCAGTGTGACCCTGCCGTCGGTGACCTCGACCGTCAGCGACGAGGGTGGCATGCCCAGCGTCCGGACGATGACATCCTCGAGGATCTCCTCCTGGATCGCACGATCCTGACGGAGGAACAGTTGCACCAGGTCGCTACGGCTGATCACGCCGGTCAGGCGGCCGTCGCCGTCCACCACGGGCAGGCGTTTGACCTTCCGCCTCTCCATCGTCCGCGCGGCCCGGACCACGTTCCACCCCGGCTCCGCGACCACGGCGGGGCTCGTCATCAGTTCCCCGGCGGTGCTCCCGACGCCGACGGACGTGTGCTTGCGCAGCAGGTCCGCCTCGGACACCACCCCGACGGGCCGGCCACCGTCGTCGACCACCGGGACGGCGGTGATGTCGTACTCGTCCAGGATGCGTGCGATCTCCTTGAACGTCGTGCCCGGCCGCACGCTCACGGCGTTGGGTGTCATCAGTTCGCCCACGCTGCGGTGCGTCATCGCTCGGCGCCTCCTTCCCGTGGCCCCTGGGGCAGCACCTCTGATCAGTGTCGGCCAGGTGGCAGGATGGCGCGCCGTGTGGCGGGGAGCGCGCGTGTCTTGAAGGCCGGGCGTGAAGCTGCGGCTTGGGCGGGCGTGAGCCCGCCCGTCCGGGACCTGCCGGGCACGGGATCACGTGCCGTGCTTGACCTCGATGTGCTTGGCCTCGGCCTTCTCACGTCCGAGGCCCACGCTGATGGTGAGCATGCCGTTGGTGTAGTCGGCCTTGACGTCGTCCTCGTTGGCGCCCGGCGGCAGCGAGACGCTGCGGCTCATCGAGCCGTAGCGGATCTCACTGCGGTTCTTGTCCACATCGCGTTCGGTGCGCTCGGCCTTGACGGTCAGCACGCCTTCGCTGATGGCGACGTCGATGTCCTCGGCGGAGACGCCCGGAAGCTCCGCCCGCATGACGTACCGGTCGCCCTCCGTGTAGTCCTCGATGCGGACCGCGTAGAGGTCAGCCATCGTGGGCATCGCGAAACGCGCCGGGAAAGACTCGAACCACTCCGGAACGTCCGGGAACGGGAACCTCTGCCTGCGTGTGAGTGTGGCCATTGCCGTACCTCCAGGACTGCGGTTGCGGCTGTCGACATCTCCAGTCCACCGCATGCACCTGTCTCGGCACTGAGGCCGAACAGCCCATACCGAGGGGGACCTATAGTCCCTTTGGCACCTTTTCATCCACCGGTCACTGTCAGTCACGGACAAGACCCTGCTCACTGGGCCGGTCGGCCCATGCTTTCGCGCGGGCATTCGCCGAGACTGGTGAGGAGATGAAGGAGCGTCCTCGGCACCTGCTCCTCCCCGGCCCACCCAGTGGCGATCACCATGTCCGATGTCACCACCACCGATCTGTACGAGGTGACCATGGCCATGTCCTACCTGCGGGAGGACATGCGAGCCCCGGCCACCTTCAGCCTCTTTGTACGGGATCTGCCGCCCGGCCGGGGTTTCCTGGTCGCCGCGGGCCTCGAACCGGCCCTGGACTTCCTGGAGGGCTACCGCATCGAACGGGGCGATGTGGAGACGTTCGCGGCAGCCCTCCACCGGCCGCCCAAGGACCTCGAGCCGCTGCTGGGCCTGGCCTTCGACGGCGAGGTGCGTGCCGTCCCGGAGGGACACGTCGTCTTCCCCGGGGAGCCGTTGCTCGAAGTAACCGCGCCTCTCCCCGAGGCCCAGCTCGTCGAGACGTACCTGCTCAACCAGCTGTGCCATCAGACGGCGGTGGCGTCCAAGGCGGCACGCTGTGTCCTGGCGGCGGCCGGACGGCCCGTCGTGGACTTCTCGCTCCGCCGCACCCACGGCCCCGGGGCCGGGTGGCAGGCGTCCCGGCTGGGAGCTCTGGTGGGCTTCGCGGCCACCAGCAACGTGGCGGCGGCCCATGCCCTGGGCCTTCCGGCCACGGGCACCATGGCCCACTCCTACGTCGAGGCGTTCCCCGGTGAGGAGGAGGCGTTCCGCGCCTTCGCACGTACCCACCCCGGCCCGGTCACGTTCCTCGTGGACACCTACGACACCGACACGGGAGTGAGGGCCGCGGCCCGCGTCCTGAAGGAGATCCGCCGGGGGCCGGGTTGTGCCATCCGCTTGGACAGTGGCGACCTCGGAGAGCTGGCGCGGCGGGCACGCGCCACGCTCGACACCGTGGGGCTGGCCGATGTACGCATCGTCGCGAGCGGCGGGCTGGACGAGTACGCCGTCGCCGAACTGGTGCACAGCGGGGCCCCGATCGACGTGTATGCCGTGGGCACGAAGGTGGGCGTGGCCGCGGACGCGCCGTATCTGGACGCGGCGTACAAGCTCGTCGAGTACGACGGCCGCCCGGTCATGAAGCTGTCCTCGGCGAAGGCGACGGCCCCGGGCCGCAAACAGGTCTTCCGCTGCCCGGGACGGCCGGATGTGATCGGCCTGTGGGACGAGGACCCGCCGGGCGGGACACAACCGCTGCTGCGCACCGTCATGCGCGCCGGCCGGCGGACGGGCGCCCCCGACCGGTGGGAGTACGCACGGGCACGCCTCGCCCATGACATCGCCGCCCTTCCCGCCTCGGCCCGCAGGATCGACGATCCCGAGCCGCTGCACCCGCTCAGTTCCCTGGCGCTCGAGGATCTGACATCACGAGTGCGTGAAGAGACCGAAAGTCGGTTCTGCCCTGAACGCCTCGGCGTGTCCGGGAGCGGCGGGCATGCCGATCGGAAGCCCACGTCCCCGCGTCGACGAACTGCTGGAGGCGACCATGGCCCGACCCTCTGATCACCGGCCGATCGTGGTCGGTGTCGATCCCGACCCCGCGAAGCGGATGGCGCTGACCTGGGCGGCCGACGAGGCCGCACGGCGCCGGGTGCCTCTGCGTCTGGTTCACGCCGAGGGCGTACCGACCGTGGAGTTCCGGCGGTGGCAGGTGCCGCCCTCCTGGGAGGCCTGGAACCAGGTGATGCACGTGGCCGGCGAGCAGATGCTCAAGGACGCGGTGGCCTTCGCCGAGACCCGGCAACCGCAGGTCGAGGTGTCCGCGCTGCTGGCGGAGGGGAACGCTGCATGGGTCCTGCAGGAGCAGAGCCACGACGCCACCGCGGTCGTACTGGGCTCGCGGCACCTCAGCCGGGTGCGGGAGGTGTTCAGCTCCAGCTCGATCGCTCTCCCCGTCATGGCGCACGCCCACTGCCCCGTGGTGGTCGTGCCCGAGGCGGAGCACATCACCCAGCAGCCCGCCCACTTCGTCGTCGGCGTGGACGGCAGCGCGCATTCCGTCGCCGCCGTCGACTTCGCCTTCGAGGAGGCCGCCCTGCGCGGCGCGGCCCTGCGGGCCCTGTACGCGTGGCAGCCCGGACGGCTCGGGATTTTCGACGAACGCGCGGCGCAGCACGAGTGCCGCCGTCTGCTCTCCGAGACCGTCGCGGGCCGCCGCGCGGCGTACCCGGACGTCGAGCTGCACCACGAGCTGGTGATCGGCCATCCCGTGAAGGTGCTGGCCGAGCAGTCCACGCACGCGCTGGGCCTGGTGGTGGGCACCCGAGGACACGGCGGCTTCGCCGGCCTGCTGCTGGGCTCGGTGAGCCAGGGCGTGCTGCCTCACGCCCGCTGTCCCGTCATCGCCGTGCCGCATACGCCCGCGTGAGCCGGAACGGTTCGGGTCGGGCTGGAGCGCACCGTGCCGAGTGAGGACGCCCATGGCGGGCGGGAAGAAAACCCCGTTCTGACGAGGGCTCGTCCGGGCCGGCGTCTGATGGAGTCCGGGCTGTTGGCGTGACCGCGTGTGCTCTGCTCGGCGGCGGGATCGCATGGCTGCTGGGCCGCCACGACGCCGCCGACGCCTGCTGGGCCGCCGGCACCGCACTGGCCGTGGTACCTGCGGTCGCCTGGCATGACGATGTCCCTGGCCGCCATGACCGCCGCCCTCCTCGGACGGCTGTCACCCGCCCCGGGCGCTCTCCTCCAGGAAGCCATCGACGTGACCGTCATCCTCAACGCCCTCCGCGCGCTGCTCCCCGCACCCGGGAAGGACCCGGCACGCCCTGGGACCTGAGGCGGAAAGCCTCGTCCACCGGTTCGCCACCGAGCACGACGGCCTCAGGGGCACCCTCGACGCCATCGTCCACCGGTTCGCCACCGAGCACGACGGCCTCAGGGGCACCATCGACGCCATCCGGGAACCCGCAGGCCTCCTCACCACGGACCACGGTCCCGACGCCCTGGCCGCCGTACGCGAGATCGGAGACCACCGACACGATGAGCCGCGCCCACGCCGAGATCGAGCGCCTGGCCCACCGCATCGCCACCCATGTGCGCCTCGCCGACGAGCAGGGCGGACTCGGGCCGGAACAGCTCGACGGTCTGCGCGCCTCGCTGTACGACCTCCACACGATCCTCCGCCTCCATTTCGCGCAGGAGGAGAGCTACTTCTCGCTCGCACCGTGACGTCGCCTCCCTGGTGCTCAGCGTCGCGATGCCACGACGCGCGAGAGCGAGCGAAGAACGATAGAAGTGGAGTACAGGGTCGACGCGGCGAGGCGGACGCTTTGCCGGACCTGTGGCGTCGTCGGCGCCTACCCAAGGCCGCGGTGTCCGCGGGGGCAGAATGGGCGATGATCGACATGCACGGTGCCACCTCACTCGGTAGCGGCTCCGGTGCGCACCCGGATCCGGCCGTCTCGGCCACGGCAGTCGTCGATGCACAGGGAATCGTGACGGGATGGAGTGCGGGCGCCGAGCGCTTGCTCGGCTACCCGTACCAGGAGGTTGTGGGGCGTCCGGCGAACCGTCTGCTCGGTTCGGACACTGACGTCGGGAAGGCATTTCCCGCAGCCGCGGACGGGCGGACCAGGACGGCCCTGCTTCGGCACAGCGACGGCCGGCGCGTGGAACTGCAACTGCGGGCGTATCCCTCGTACGACCGCGAAGGCAACGCACAGCAACTCGTCGTGGCCACACTGCCCGAGAAGGCGCATCCGGACCTGGCGACGACGGAGGAGGCGTTCGCACAGTGCCACCTGCCCATGATCGTGTTCGACCGCGAGTTGCGGGCCCTGCGGGCGAGTGCCGGCGCCGAACGCGAACTCGGCCTCAGTGAAGACCGGATGTGCGGTCTGCGCATCACCGACATCCTGCCGCCGCACATCTGCGCGGCCGTCGAGGACGGCATGCGCCATGCGTTCGAGGCGGGGCGCCCCGCGCAGTTCCATGTACGTGGCAGAGCCCGGCCCGGAGCACGCGAGAGGATCTGGTCCTTCACCGTGTCCCCGCTCAAGACTCCGGGAGGGCAGGTGCGACACGTGGAGCTCACCGCGCTCGATGTCAGCGACCAGTACCTGGCTCGGGAGCGGCTCGCCCTCCTGAACGACGTCAGCACCCAGGTGGGCAGCACTCTGGACGTGATGTGCACGGCCCAGGAGATGGCCGAGGTGGCGGTGGGCCGGCTCGCCGACTTCGTGACCGTCGACCTGTTGGACTGCCTGTTCCGCGGTGTCGAGCCGACTGCTTCCGCCACGGGCACCGTTGCTCTGCGGCGTGCCGGGCAACAGTCCGTCCTTGCCGGCGTGCCCGAGGCAGTGATCAAGCTGGGGGATGTGGATTACTACCCGGAGTCCGCGCCTCCCGTCCGCTGCCTGGCCACCGGCCGGCCCTCGCTGCATCGCACCCTGGACGAGCCGATCCACGCATGGGCGGCAGCCGATCCCGAACGGTCAGGAGTGGTCCGGGCCTTCGGAATCCACTCGCTCATGGTCATCCCGCTGCGCGCCCGCGGTACCACCCTCGGCGTGGCTGTCCTCGTGCGCCACCGGCGCCAGGAACCCTTCGAGGAGGACGACCTGCTTCTCGCCGAGGAGATCGGCGCACGCGCCGCCGTCGCCGTGGACAACGCCCGCCGCTACACCCTCGAACGCACAACCGCTCTGGGCCTGCAGCGCAGCCTGCTCCCGCGCCGGCCCGCCGCCCAGCAGGCGGTCGAGGTCGCCCACCGCTATCTTCCGGCCCGCACCCGGGCAGGACTCGGGGGCGACTGGTTCGATGTGATCCCGTTGTCGGGTGCTCGGGTCGCGCTCGTCGTGGGCGACGTGGTGGGCCATGGCCTGCGTGCCTCCGCCACCATGGGGCGCCTGCGGACCGCCGTACGGACCCTTGCGGACGTGGACCTTCCGACGGACGAACTCCTCGTCCATCTCGACGACCTGGTCATCCACCTGGCGGCAGAGGAGGACACGACCTCCGAGCCCCGCCTCGAAATCTCCACCGAACTCGTCGCCACCTGCCTGTACGTCGTCTACGACCCGGTCTCGCGCCGCTGCACAGCCGCAACCGCGGGCCATCCGCCGCCCGTCGTCGTCACTCCCGACGGCGCGGCGGACTTCGTCGACATTCCGCCGGGCCCACCACTGGGGATGGGCGGTCTGCCCTTCGAAACGGTGGAGTGGGAACTGCCCCCGGACAGCCTCCTCGCGCTGTATACGGACGGCCTGGTAGCAGGGACCCAGCACGACCTGAGCAAGGGCCTCGCCCTGCTGCGCCAGTGCCTGGAACAGCCCGCCCACTCCCTGGGGGCCGTCTGCGACAGCCTGATCCAAACTCTGCTCCCCGCACAGCCTCAGGACGATGTCGCCCTGCTCGTCGCCCGTAACCGAGCCTTCGACATCGGCCAGGTCGCCACGTGGGACCTGCCGTCCGACCCTGCCGCGGTGGCCGATGCCCGTGCCGATGTCCTGGCTCGACTGGCGGATTGGCGGCTGGGCGATGTGGCGTTCACCGCTGAACTGGTGGGCAGCGAACTCGTCACCAACGCGATCCGCTACGGGCAACCGCCCATCCGGTTGCGTCTGATCCGCGACACAGTCCTCATCTGCGAGGTCTCCGACAGCAACAGCACCGCCCCGCACCTGCGGCGGGCCCGCACCTTCGACGAAGGCGGCCGTGGCCTGCTGCTGGTCGCCCAGTTCGCCGAGCGCTGGGGGACGCGCCACCATGCCCGGGGGAAGACGATCTGGGCCGAGATCGAGCTTCCCGACGGGCGAGTGTGAGGGCACCCGTCGCCTTGGTCCAACTCCGACTCACGCAGTCCCCCGGCCGATGCCGGGCTCCTCGTTGCCGGGCGTCGATTCGGCCGAGCGGTCTCCGCCACCGGGAACGCGGGCCACTGGGGGCACCGGCAGCAGATCGGCGCCTCCGGACCCCGGAAGGCGTCCGTCTCCTTCCCGACGATCCTGCCGATCTTGCTGTTCGTGCCGGAGAACCTCCAGGACGGCGGAGCCGTCCACGGTCTCCCGGGTGACGAGCAGGTCGGCGAGCCGGTCCAGGGCCGGGCGGTGGTCCCGCAACAGGCCCGTGGCCCGCTCCTCGGCCTCGCGCAGCAGGCGCGCTGCTTCCTCGTCGATGATCCGCTGGGTCTGTTCCGAGTACGGCTGCCGAGTGGGCTCCTCGGCGGTCTCGCCCAGGTAGCGCGGGTTCGCGGAGGCGTAGCCGACCGGGCCGAGCGCCCGGGACAGACCGAAGTCCCGCACCATGCGGGTGGCGATATGCGTGGCCCCGGCCAGGTCGTTGGCGGCGCCGCTCGATCCCTCGCCGAAGACGACGAGTTCCGCCGCCCGGCCGCCGAGCCGGACCGCGAGCAGGTCGGTCAGATAGCCCTCGCTGTACAGGTGGCGTTCGGCCTCCGGAAGCTGCTCGGTGACCCCCAGCATCATACCCGACGGCAGGACGGTGACCTTGGCGACCGGGTCGGCGTGCTCGCACAGCGCGGCGACCAGGGCATGCCCTGATTCGTGCACGGCGACGGCATGGCGTTCTTCGGGCAGCAGGGCGTTGGACGCCTCGCGGCGGCCGAGCAGGACGCGGTCTCGGGCGGCGTCGAGGTCGTCCGGCTCGATCTGCACGCGGTCGGCCCGTACGGCGTTGATGGCGCCCTCGTTGACCAGGTTGGCGAGGTCCGCGCCGGAGAAGCCCGGAGTGGCCCGGGCGACGGTGTCGAGGTCGACGTCGGGGGCGAGGATCTTGCCGCGGGCGTGGACCCGGAGGATGGCGGCGCGCTCCATCTGGTTGGGCAGCGGCACGGTGACCTGGCGGTCGAAGCGGCCGGGGCGCAGCAGGGCGGGGTCCAGGGCCTCGGGACGGTTGGTGGCGGCGAGGACGACGATGCCGGTGGACTGGTCGAAGCCGTCCATCTCGGCCAGCAGCTGGTTGAGGGTCTGTTCCCGTTCGTCGTTGCCGCCGATGTGCCCGCCGCCGGCGCGCCGTGCGCCCACGGCGTCGATCTCGTCGATGAAGATGATGGAGGGCGCGCGTTTGCGGGCCTCGTCGAACAGGTCCCGCACCCGGGAAGCACCGACTCCGACGAACATCTCGACGAAGGCCGACCCCGTCACCGACAGGAACGGCACATCGGCCTCCCCGGCGACGGCACGGGCGAACAGTGTTTTGCCGGTGCCGGGCGGCCCCACCATGATCACTCCGCGGGGGCCCTTGGCGCCGGCCGCCGCGTAGCGCGACGGGTTGCGCAGGAAGTCGACGACCTCACTGATCTCCTGCTTCACCCCGTCGTACCCGGCCACGTCGTCGAACCTGGTGGTGGGCCGCTCCGCCTCGATGATCTTCGCCCGGGAACGGCCGATGGCGCTGAGGCCGCCGGTCACCGAGCGCGCGGCGCGACGTCCGAACCACAAGAAGAGCCCGATGAAGAGCAGCATCGGCAGGAAGGCGACCAGGAGCGACCCGAACGGGTTGCTGCCGCCCTTGCTCTGTGAGGCGGTGATCTGCACGTGCTCGGCCTGGAGCTGCTGCTGCAACTGTCCGGTGCCCAGTGCCGTGGGGATCTGCGTGGTGAACTTCGTACCGTTCTTCAGCGTGCCGCTGACCGCCCCCTTGTCGTTGATGTCGACGGTCTTCACCTGGCCCACGCCGACCTTGGCGGCGAAGGCGCTGTAGGACAGGTGGGCCGGCGGGGTCCCTGACGGCGCGCGGACGAGCAGGAGGACGACCAGGAAGACCACCCAGGCCACGGGCAGGATCCACCACTGCCAGCCCGAACGCGGCGGTTGCTGCGTGGGCGGCTTCGGGGGTTCCCGCGGCGGCCCGGACTTGGCGGGCGGCGTGAGATGCCGGTGCGGCATACGCACTCGCGTGATCACAGTGCACCGCCTCCTCCGACGGGCCTGATGTCACCTTGTCCCACCAGTCCACCACATCGGCAGCGCGCTCCGATCACGGCGCCGGCCCGCGTTTCGTGGAACCCGGTGCGCGAGGCCTCGCACCCGATACGACCGATCACGGCAGCTCCGGCACGACCGCCACCGGGCATTGGGCATGGTGGAGCAGCATGTGTGCCACCGGGCCCAGTTGAAGCCCTGGGTGGCCGCGACGACGCCGTACGCCGATGATCACGAGGTCGGCGGCGGCCGACCGGTTCATGAGGACCCTCCAGGCCTGTCCCTCGACCGGGGACCGGCACACCCGGACGTCCGGATGGTCCGGCGCGGTGTCCTGCAGCAGGGCGTCGATCAGTGTGGAAGCCCGCTCCTCGTGGTAGAGGGCGGGATTCCCGGCGAGCAGGGGGTGCTCGACGGGTTCGTGCGCGGGAAGGCGCCAGGCACGGACGACGTCCAAGGCACAGTCTCGCGCCTCGGCCTCGCGAAAGGCGAACCGCACCGCTGCGCCGCTCGTTCCCGGTTCTCCGGCACCGAGAACGATCCGCCCGCGTGGGCGCTCCAGTGCTGCCGGGTCACCGCGGATCACGATGACCGGACAGGAAGCGCGACCCGCCACGGTCAGACTCACCGAGCCGAGCAGCAGTCCCTTCAGCTCACCACGGCCACGGCAGCCCGTCACCAGGGCCATGGCGTTGTTGCTTTCCTGCAGCAGGGCGACCACAGGGTCTTCCGGCAGCACATCGCCGATGACCTTGACGTCCGGGTTGCGGCACTCGACGCGCTCCACCGCGGTGGCGACGATGTTGTCCGCCAGCGCCTGAGGCGCCGGGCGCTGGAGGCTGCCCGAGGGCACAAGGCTTTCGTACCGCTCCCACAAGGACGCGTACACAAGCCGCAACGGCAGGCCGTACCGGGCCGCCTCGTCCGTCGCCCAGTCCACCGCCATCAGGCTGGAACCGGATCCGTCGACGCCTACCACCAAGGGCCGTTCCATGGTTCCCACCGCCTTTCGTGCGGTTGCGGAACCCACGGCACGCAGGTCCCATCTGCCACCGTCACACCTGCCGGGACGCCGCGAGAGGGTCGATCGGTCCCTTGTCGGCGGCATTCGGCCCAAGTCGTGGGTGCCTGTCCGGAGTGCCCTGGTCGGATTGGTCCCGCAAGGGTCCGGGTGGCCCTGCCCTGGGCGCGACGCACCCCCGCCCTTCGGGTGATTCCCGGCCTGTCGGGGTGTCGCACACCATCCCGGCGTGAGAGTCCCAACACCTTGAGGACTGACCGATCGTGCGACGTCACGCAGCCCGGCACGCTCGCATCCGCAGCGTACGCGGAGGTCAGGAGGACCCCATGGACATGCCCTATATCAATGAGTGCGCGGTGGAGTCGTGCTCGTACAACGTCGGCAGCGCGTGCCACGCCCTGGCCATCACCGTCGGCGATCCCCCGCACGCCCGGTGCGACACGTTCTTCATCACCTCCTTCAAGGGCGGTGACCCGGCCGCCACCGGGCAGGTCGGGGCGTGCAAGATGACCGATTGCCGGCACAACTCCCGACTCGAATGCCAGGCGGCGGGCATCGCGGTCGGCCCCGGGCACGGGGGCGCCGACTGCCTGACCTACAGCCCGCGCTGAGGAGCCATCGTATGAAGGTGTCCGAGGTGATGAGCGCTCCAGCGGTTGCTGTCCCCCCTCAGACCTCATTGGCGGAGGCGGCCCGGCAGATGGACGAATACGGGGTCGGTTCCGTGCTCGTCGTCGAGGGCGGGGCGCTGCGCGGCATCGTCACCGACCGCGACCTTGCCGTGCGTGGGCTGGGCAACGGCCTGGACACCGAGGCGCGGGTGGATGCGGTGATGTCGCCGCAGGTCATCACGCTGGACGTGTCCGACGACATCCACGTGGCGTATCGGACCCTCCGTCGGGCCGGTGTGCGGCGCCTGCCCGTCCGCGACGGGCACCGGGTCGTGGGAATGCTGACAGTGGACGACCTGCTCCTGGACGTGTTTCAGCGCATGGCCGACCTCCTCGGGCCGGTTGCCTGGAGCATCCTCGAAGAGCCACCCGGTCCGCCCTCGGCGGACAGCTTTTCGCACGAAACCTGAACCGGCCCGCACAGACTGCGAGGACGGTCCTGGTGCCCCGGATACGTCACGGACAAGGTGCCCGCCGATGGGAACCGGAACCGAAGTTCTGACCCCGCCGGGAGACGGCGGCCACGGGCCGCCTTCGGCCGGCGAGGCAGGCTCCTGTGTGCAGACACGGCCGGCCGGGGACGTCTTCGCCGTACTGGACAGCTCTCCCCGCGGCCTCGCGTCGACCGAGGTGGCGGAGCGAGGGCTCGGTTCGGCACGAACGAGCTGCCGCGCGCGGGACCCAGGCATGTGTGGCCGCAGCCGGCCGCACCGTTCACCGGCCTCTTCGCGGTGGTGCTGAACGCCACGATCGGCTTCGCCCAGGAGCACTCGGCCGAACGCACGGCGGAGTCCCTGCGGGCGATGGTGCCGCACACGCGCCGGGGGCTGCGCGACGGGGAGCGGCGGGAGCTGCCCACGTGGGAACTGGTGCCGGGTGACGTCGTGGTCCTGGAGGCCGGGGACGCGGTGTCGGCCGACTGCCGTCTGGTGGAGGCACAGGAGGTGGCGGTGAACAACGCGGCGCTGACGGGCGAGAGCGACGCCGTCGCCCGTACCGGCGAACCGGTGGCGCCCGGCCCGGTGCTGGAGGCGCGCAACTGCGTGTTCATGGGCACCGATCTGGTCGCGGGCACGGGGAAGGCCGTGGTGTTCGCCGCGGGAGCGGCGACGGAGTTCGGGCGGATCTTGTCGTCAGCACATGTCCGGATGTGCTGTGCAGGTCCGGGGGCGGTGGCTGTGGTGCGGGCGAGGCACGGCGTCTTCGGCTATGACGCTTCCGGGCGGACGATCACCACGGGGCAGTTCGCGTGCTGCGCGACCTGGTGGCTGACGGACCCCAGAAGGGCGCGGGCGAAACCGCCTCGCCCCCGGCTGCCGACTACCAGGGCCTCGGCCCCCTCGGCCGCCTGCAGCAGCACGTCGGCGGGGTTGCCGCGCACCAGGTGTGCCTTGACCGAGGAGGGCAATTCCGCGCCCAGCACGTCCCTCAGCTCTTGGACCAGCCCTTGCCGGGCGTTGTCCTCGTCCAGGGCTGCGTCCACGACAGGACCCGACCAGCCGTACATCCCCGGCAGCTCCCACGCGGCCACGGCATCCACGCTCCCGCTGATCAGGTCGGCGTACCGTACGGCCCACCGCAGCGCGGCGTGCGAGGACGGCGACCCGTCGATGCCGACCACGACACGCGGCCCCGGGGCGTTCCTGCTCATGAGTCTCACCTCTCCTGTGGCCCTGTCGGCGGCCAGGCTCACCGCGCCTCTCCCGTCCACGCTGCGCGAGTCGGCGGCGGCCCGCCAGACGAGGGCGGCCCAGGGCATGGCTCGGGTGACGCCTGGTGACTGGCCAGGGCGTCGTGGAACAGGTCGCTGCACATGGCCGGACACATGCCGGCCGGCACACCTTGGTCATTCCAGCCTGGCTGGTGCGTCCTGGGGCAGCAGCGCGGGCAGGGCGAGCGCGGCGGCGATGGGAAGGGCCACGACGATGGCCCGCGGGGGACCGCGCGTGTGGTGCACGTGGACGGCGCAGACCGCGACGGCCAGGATACCGACGGCGATCAGACCCCAGGTCACTGCCGCCATCGCCGCTCACCTCGGGGTGGCGGCCTGGTGCGGACCGCGGGCACCACCCGGCGGGTGGCTGCGGGCGGCTGTCCGGTGACAGAGCTTCGGCCGGAACGCGGGGGTACGGCGGGTACAGGGGGTCCACCGTGTGCGTACGGCGACCTCGCGTTCGGCGAACACCGCGATCGCGACAGCGACGCGTACGTGCCGTGGTTGCGCTGGTTCGTCGTCGGCCTCCTTCAGCGGAGGACGGAGGCCGCAAGCGATGCGGCCAGTGGTTCATGGTTTGGCGAGTGGGCCGGCGTGCAGGGCGTTCAGGCGGCGCCGGTACTCCTCCTCGTCGATCTCCCCGCGGGCGAACCGCTCACGGAGGATCTCCTCGGGCGTGGGCCTTGCGGGGGTGTGGGTGTGCTCCTGGGGCCGGTTGAGGGCGCGGAAGAGCAGCACGGCGATCGTGATGATCAGCGCCCAGAAAAGGATCATGCCGAACGACATCATGAACCAGCCCCACCCGCTGACGCCATGGTCGTACCAGAACATCATCGCCACTCACCTGCTTCGGCTGTTTCGGCGACCGCGTGGTGACGGGCACCCAAGGATTGTTCGCCTTGACTGCATCATGCCTCTGCCCCATGCCGCAGTCCGGGGCCGGACGGTCCAGGGCCGATGGGCCATTCCGCCCCTACCGGGCAGGGGTACCCAGCCGCAGGCTGAAAGGTGGCCTCCGGGAGGCGAAGCTGCCATGAGTGTCGTGGAAATCGTCGTGGTCGTAGCTGGTGACCGTGACCGTACGGGGCGGCTGCAGCCCTGACGTGATCAAGGTCCGCCAGGGTGCGCCGGTGGAGCTGGTCTTCGACCGGCAGGAGGCCGGGGAGTGCACCTCCCGTGTGATCTTCCCCGACCTCAGGGTCGGTGCCGGTTTGCCCGCCCGCAGCGACCCCGCTCACGCCGAGGAGAAGTTCAACGAGCTCACCGACACCATGCGCCGGACATTGCGCTTTTAGCGGGGCTGGGTCCCGAGGCCCTCCTGGGTGCCCGAACGGCCCCACTTCACGACCTGGCTCAATGGCCCATCCTTGAAGTGGGACTCCATGCCCCGACGCAAGAAGGACGTCGGCGGAAGCCAAGGCAGGTGAGGAGTGATCGAGCATGCAGGCACATGCGGGTGACGTACTGCGGTTCACCGGCAGGACCGTGGGCACACCGGAACACCATGCCACCATCACGGAGGTACTCGGCCGGAACGGGGAACCGCCGTACCGAGTGCGCTACGACGACGGTCACGAGACCGAGATCTTTCCCGGCCCCGGATGCGTGATCGAGACCCGCCCGGCAAGCGATGCCTCGTCCGGGCATCCGCGGCGGGAGCGGCGGTGACCACGCTCGCCGGAGCCGGCCCAGAGCCGGAGCGGGCCGCGTGCGGCGCCAGGCTGCCGTCGCACCGACTGGTGCGTGGTGCCGCCGCGGTGCGGCCGGGGAGCGGCAGGGATCGGGAGAGCGCCCGGAATGCCGCCAACGGATGGCTACTGCTGCCCAAGGCCGGGTGGAGACGCGTCGACACCATTCGTGTGCGCCGCCTGTTCGGCTGAAGCGGCAGACGGCTGCCGGGCCCCTGCGCGCCTCGCTCTGGCTCAGGGGCCGACATCCGACGCCGACCCCGCGCACCTGTGCGAGCAGGCCATCCGCAACCACGACCCGTGCATCTCGTGCTCGGCCCACTTCCTGGACCTCGACATCGAACAACGCCCCTGCCCTCGCTGACCACCGGAGTGCCTGCGAACGCGTTCGGCCCGTCGGGCATCCTGGGGGTGAGCCGGCGACACGGTGAGGGGAGCTGTGGTGGAGGAGCGCGCGCGGGATTCGCGTGAAGTGGAGACGTCCGGGATGTCTTCACAGCTGCGGCTGGATGCACTGCTGGACGACCTTCAACAGCAGGTGGCGCAGGTCCGGGCGGCCCAGGACCGCGTCCACACGTTGCTGGACGCGGTATTGGCGGTCGGATCGGACCTGGACCTGGAGGTGGTGCTGCACCGCATCGTGGAGTCGGCGGCCACCCTGGTCGACGCCCGGTACGGGGCACTCGGCGTGCTGGGTGAGGAAGGCACCATCCAGCAGTTCCTCACGGTCGGCATCGATGAGGAGGCCATCGCCCGCATCGGACACTACCCGCGCGGCGAGGGCATCCTGGGCCTGCTCATCCGTCACCCGGAGCCGCTGCGCCTGGCGAACCTGGCGGAGCATGCGGCGTCCGTCGGTTTCCCGGCCGGACACCCGCCGATGACCAGCTTCCTGGGCGCCCCCATCCGGGTGCGCGACCAGGTGTTCGGGAACCTGTACCTGACCAACAAGAAGAGCCGCACGGAGTTCGACACCGACGACGAGGCGGTGCTGCGCACCCTGGCCGCGGCGGCCGGTGTGGCGATCGACAACGCCCGGCTGTACGAGGACGCGCACCGCCGACAGCGGTGGCTGGCGGCCAGCAACGAGCTCACCCGCAGCCTCCTGTCCGGCGCGGATCCCGCGGCCGTGCTGGAGTCCTTCACCGCCACCGTACGGGAGATGGCCTGCGCGGACCTGGTCACCCTGGCCGTGCCGGTCGGCGACAACGGCGAGCTGGTCGTCGAGGCCGCCGCGGGCGCGCGGGCCGAGGAGGTCCGCGGGCTGCTGTTGCCCGCCTCGGCACTGGCCGCAAAGGTCTACACATCCGGGGAGACGATCACCTGCGAGGCCGTGAGTGCCGACCCGCGCGCCGAGGGCGGCAGCGCCTCGGTGGTGGAGCTCGGGCCCGCGTTCTTCATACCGCTCGGCACCCGGGAGCATGTGCGCGGAGTGTTGCAGGTGGCGAACGTACCGAGCGGCTCCCGCTTCACCGACGCCGTGGTCGACATGGTCACCGGGTTCGGCAACCAGGCCGCGTTGGCCCTGGACGTCGCCGAACACCGGCGGGACACCGAGCGCATGGTCGTGCTCCACGACCGCGACCGGATCGCCCGGGACCTGCACGACCTGGTCATCCAGCGGCTGTTCGCCGGGGCGCTGTCGCTGCAGTCCGCGTTGGGCCGGGTCGCCGACCGGCCGCAGGTGGGCGAACGGGTCCAGCGGGTCGTGGACGACCTGGACGACACCATCAAGATCATCCGCTCCACCATCTACGCCCTGCGCGAGCGCGATCAGGCCCGTCGCGGCAGCGGGCTGCGCGCACAGCTGGTGGCGGCCACCGAACGGGCCACCGAATCGCTCGGCTTTGCCCCGGCGCTGCGCATGACGGGTCTGCTCGATACGGCCGTCTCCGCCGAACAGGCCGAGCAGCTGCTGGCCGTGCTCGGCGAGGCACTGTCCAACGCCGCCCGGCATGCGCACGCCACCACGGTCGACGTCAGCGTCGAGGTCACCGACGCCGCCCTGCGGCTGCGCGTGGCCGACAACGGCCACGGAATCGACCCGGCGGTCACCCGCCGCAGCGGCCTGGCCAACCTCCACGGGCGAGCGGAGGAAATGGGCGGCACGTTCAGCCTGACGTCGAACCAGCCGAGCGGCACCGTCCTCGAGTGGGGTGTCCCACTCTCCCCGACCGCCTGACGCTTCGCGCCCGCGACCGGACTCCTGAACGCTGACGCGCGGCTGGTCGGCACACTTCACATGCGCGCCTCAGTCGCCGCCGTGACCGCTGCTCAGCCGTCCCACGTCCAGTCGGCGACCTCCGGCATGTCCATGCCGTGCTCGCGGATCCAGACGTGGTGGCGCTGGCGGGCGTCCTCCATGTGCTGACGTACGGCCGCCGAGCGGACCGCGAGGCCGGGGACGCGGTCGATGACGTCCATCACGAGGCGGTAGCGGTCGAGGTCGTTGCGGACCACCATGTCGAACGGCGTGGTCGTGGTGCCGATCTCCTTGTAGCCGCGCACGTGCAGATGATGGTGACCGGTGCGCCGGTAGGCCAGGCGGTGGATCAGCCACGGGTAGCCGTGGTAGGCGAAGATCACCGGCTTGTCGGGGGTGAACAGCCCGTCGTACTCGAAGTCGGTCATCCCGTGGGGGTGTTCCTCACTGGGCAGCAGCCGCGCGATGTCCACGACGTTCACGACCCGCACGGCCAGCTCGGGCAGGTGCCGGCGCAGCAGCTGGGCGGCGGCCAGCACCTCCTGGGTGGGCACGTCGCCCGCGCAGGCCAGCACCACGTCCGGTTCCCGCGAGCCGTCCTCGGTTCCGGCCCACTCCCAGATGCCCGCGCCGCGCGCACAGTGCACCTTCGCTTCCTCCATCGACAGCCAGTCGAAGCAGGGCTGCTTGCCGGCCACGATCACGTTCACGTAGTCCTTGCTGCGCAGCACGTGGTCGGCCACCGACAGCAGGGTGTTGGCGTCCGGCGGCAGGTAGACCCGTACCGCCTCCGGGCTCTTGTTGAGGATGTGGTCGACGAAGCCGGGGTCCTGGTGGGAGAAACCGTTGTGGTCCTGCCGCCACACATGCGAGGTCAGCAGGTAGTTGAGCGAGGCGATGGGGGCCCGCCACGGCAGACGGCGGGTGGTACGCAGCCACTTGACGTGCTGGTTGACCATCGAGTCGACAATGTGGACGAATGCCTCGTAGCACGAGAACAGCCCGTGCCGGCCGGTGAGGAGGTAGCCCTCCAGCCAGCCCTGGCAGGTGTGTTCGGACAGGATCTCCATCACCCGGCCGTGCCGGTCGAGGTGTTCGTCCACGTCTAGTGTGCCGGCCTGCCAGGCTTTGCCGCTGGCCGCGTAGACGGCCTGAAGACGGTTGGAGGCCGTCTCGTCGGGGCCGACGAGGCGGAAGTCGCGGCGATCGGCGGTGGCCTGCATGACGTCCTGCAGCAGGTCGCCGAGGACGCGGGTCGGCTCGTGCAGGGTGGCGCCCGGCTTGTCGACCTCGATGGCGTGCCGCTCCAGCGGCGGCAGGGGCAGCTCGCGCAGCAGCAAGCCACCGTTGGCGTGGGGAGTGGCGCCCAGCCGGCGCGCCCCCTCGGGGATGCAGGCCAGCACGTGGGGGCGCGGGGCGCCCTGCTCGTCGAACAGCTCCTCCGGCCGGTACGAACGCATCCACTGCTCCAGCAGCCGCAGGTGCTCGGGATTGTCCCGGACGGCGGCCAGCGGAACCTGATGAGAGCGCCAGGTGCCCTCCACGGGCAGGCCGTCGACCTCGGCAGGGCCGGTCCACCCCTTCGGGGTGCGCAGCACGATCACCGGCCAGCGCGGCCGCTCGGTGACACCGTCCTCGCGGGCGGCGCGCTGGAGCGCGGCGATGCGGTCCAGGGCGGTGTCCATGGCCTGTGCCATCGCGCGGTGCACGACCGCCGGGTCGTCACCGGTGACATGGATCGGATCGTGGCCGTAGCCCTTGAGCAGGTGGTCGAGCTCGGCCTCGGGGAGCCGGGCCAGCACCGTCGGGTTCGCGATCTTGTAGCCGTTGAGGTGCAGGATCGGCAGGACGGCGCCGTCGTCCACCGGGTCGAGGAACTTGTTGGAGTGCCAGGACGCTGCCAGCGGTCCGGTCTCCGCCTCGCCGTCGCCGATCACGCAGGCGACCAGCAGGTCCGGGTTGTCGAGCGCGGCGCCGTAGGCGTGGGAGAGCGAATAGCCGAGTTCGCCGCCCTCATGGATCGAGCCGGGTGTCTCGGGCGCGACATGGCTGGGGACGCCGCCGGGGAAGGAGAACTGCCTGAAGAGCTGTGCCATGCCCGCCGCGTCGCGCGTGATGTCGGGGTACCTCTGCGAGTAGGAGCCCTCCAGCCAGGAGTTGGCGAGCACGGCGGGTCCGCCGTGACCGGGGCCCCAAATGCACAGGGCATCCAGGTCGCGGGCCCTGATGACGCGGTTGAGGTGGGTGTGCACCAGGTTCAGGCCGGGGGATGTGCCCCAGTGGCCCAGCAGTCGCGGCTTGATGTGTTCCGGGCGCAGCGGTTCGGTCAGCAGGGGGTTGGCCATGAGGTAGATCTGGCCGACGGAGAGATAGTTCGCGGCGCGCCAGTGGGCGTCCAGCGACCTCAGCTCGTCGTCCTCCAGCCGGGCAGGCGCCTGCTGTGTGTCGACGGACATCGGGATTCCTTCCGTGTCGGGACAGCGGTCGGGGTGTCGTGCGTGCCGGTCTGTACAACCCACCCTCCGCCGACGCGCCGGGTGCCCGACAGGGCCGTTCGGGCCACACCCCGCTCCGGAAGGAACCAAACGGAGCATCCCCGCCGCGGTTCGGCCCGCACGTCGGGCAGCCGGGCTGGACGTCCTGGAAGCGATCGAGGTGCAGCCGGAAGATTTCTCGGACCCCGGGATTTCTCCGGCGACCGTGGTCCGCATGGCAGCAGTCCGCCCGGCGGCAGAGGTTGCGCCGGGCGGACGGGTGGGACCAGGAGGGGGAGGTCAGGTCAGGTGGACGACTCCGGCATGCGGGTGCCGGCCCGGGCGCGAACCGCCTCGACGGCTTCCCACTGTTCGGTGCTCAGGTACGCCAGTGCGGCCGGGAAGACGCCGTCCTGTTCCTTGAGAATGTGGTCGCGCAGCAGATCGAGGGCCGCGATCAGCCGCGCCGGCCAGTCCGGGTCGGTCAGGAACGGTCCGTTCGCCTCGGCCAGCACTGCCTCGATACGGCGGTGCTCGTCCTCCAGTGCGGCGATCTTCTCGGGGAAGTCGGCGGCCAACGCCGCGAACAGGCCGTGCTCCTCCACCTGGGTGTGCGGGCCCAGCACGGCCGCCATCTCCCGGGCCAGCTCCGCCATGTACGCGATCTTGCCGTCACGGTGGGCGTCGCGCACCTGGCCGATGAGATTCACCACCGTCTCGTGCTCCAGGGTCAGCTGGTCGATGGATTCCAGTGCCTGGCAGCCGCAGTACTCACACATCGTGCGGTCCTCTCCTGATCAGTGTGTCTGGGCTGCGGGGACGCGCCGGGTGAGCGCCTGGCGCACGCCCGTCCCGGTGAAGGCCAGGGCCGCGGCGGCCACCGCTGCGAGGAGCACCAGTCCGATCGCGTACGAGCCGTAGGCGCCGTACAGCGAGCCCATCACCAGCGGCGGGACGAAGCCGCCGAGGCCGCCCGCGGCGCGGACGACGCCGGTGACCGAGCCGACCTTGTTCGCCGGGGCGAGAAGCGCGACCAGAGCGAACACGGCGCCGCTGCCCGCGCCGAGCGCGGCCGCCATGGCCAGGAACGCGACCGTCCCCACGGGGGCCAGGGACAGCGTGAACGACTGGACGAAGGCTCCGGCGAAGACCACGGTCAGCGCCCCGGCCAGCACCCGTACCGGGCCGATCCGGTCCGACAGCCAGCCGCCGATCGGGCGCATCGCGACCGCCAGCAGCACAAAGCCGGCCATCCGGTTCGCCGCGTCCGCCTGAGCCACGCCGTAGCCGGTCTTCAGATAGGTGGGCAGGTAGACGGAGAAGGCGACGTAGCCG
This sequence comes from Streptomyces sp. NPDC001634, assembly GCF_040298185.1. Lineage (NCBI taxonomy): Bacteria > Bacillati > Actinomycetota > Actinomycetes > Kitasatosporales > Streptomycetaceae > Streptomyces > Streptomyces sp. NPDC001634. The sequence goes on from NZ_JBEOZU010000045.1 coordinate 43,407, forward strand.
CCGAAAGCCACCGCGTACAGGGTGGACGCCTGCCAGGTGATCCCGAGCTTCAGGGTGGCGGCCAGACGACGGGCCAGGGGTTCGGTGGGGACCGTACGGCCGGGCGCGTCCCGCAGCACCAGGGCGGCCACCACCGCGTAGACGGCCAGCTGCGCGGCGGTGATCACGAAGGGGTTGGCCATTCCGTGCGCCTTCACCAGCTTGACCGTGGTCAGCGCGCTGATCGCGGTGCCTCCCATGCCGGCCCCGAAGAGGCCGATGGCCAGACCTCGCCGCTCCGGGGGGAACCAGGCGTTGACGAAGGGCACGCCGACCGCGAGGGCAGTGCCGCCCATGCCGAGGAAGAACCCTCCCACCAGCAGGGAGGTGAGCGAGGAGTGCCCGGCCAGACCGAGGTAGAGCACCGCGCATGCCGGCCAGGGTGACGTCGACCGTGCGCGTAACGATGGTGGGATCGCTGCCTGTCCCGGCAGCGACGGTCGACCGGTCGGTGTTGCCGCCGCTGTTCGCGATCAGCACGGCCGCCACGATCAGTACGGCGCCCGCCGCGGTGCCCAGCAGGACCGGCCGTCGCGACGAGCCGCTCCCTCTGCCCCCGAGGGAACCTCGCATGAGGACACGGCCCGTGAGAGCGAGGAACGCCACTCCGGCAGCCGCGGCCGGCAGCACGCCCGCTGTGCCGGCGGGATCGGGCAGCGGCAGCGCCAGCAGCGCGACGCCGGCGTTGAAGGCCACCAACCGGGTCGACCAGCCCCGCTCCAGCACTGCCCGCAGGGTGGCCCGCTCCTTCGGGCCGTTGCCCAGCACGATCGGCAGCAGGTACGTCAGGGCGCCGATGAGGACCTGCGCGACGAACCCGATGAGCAGCACCGGAACCAGGGATCCGACGCCCTCTCCTGCCTCTGTGAGTGGCACGTCGGCCAGGATTCCCGCATCCGCCGCCAGGGCGACGCACAGCCATCCGGCAGCCGCGCCCAGCATCCAGGCGGCCGCCGACGACACCGGACGCCTCCCCTGCACCGTGCGGGTGAACAGCTCCATCGCCACGGCCACGCCGACGGCGTACGCCGTGACACCGGTCAAGGCGGGCAAGGGCCACCCGGCCGCCAGTGCGACCACTGCGGCCAGCAGTCCGCCCCCGGTCAGCCCCAGCACCCGGCGCGTGACCCGGGTGGTGCGCTCGGCCATGCGTACGCCCAGCACGGTGGGCCAGAGCATGAACAGGGTGCCCAGTACCGACCGGCACCCCAGCAGGGTTGCGTGGATGTGGGCCAGCCGCAGCCCGGCGTAGTACCGCGGACCTGCCTGACCGGTGGCGAGCAGGCCGCCCAGCACCGCGCCGGCGATCAGTGCCGCCGCGGCAGCCCGGTAGAAGCCGACGACGGGGGCCAGACGTCCGCCGAGCGCGCCACGGCTCATGCGCACCAGCACCACCAAGTGGGCAGTCACCGCGGCCACCAGCAGCGCGCACGCGGCGCCGGTCAGGGTCGGCCAGTCCGCCCACACACCGATCAGCACACCGACCACGGCCAGGTTGACCGCGGCCAGCCGGGCATCACTCCACCGTTCGTCGGGACGCCGGGCGTGCAGCAGGGCGACAGCGAAGTGTTCGCTCGAGACGACGATGGCGGTGGTGGCGGCGCCGAGCAGGAACAGGTGGATTGCCGGCCAGCGGGCGACGGGCAGCGACTGCTGGGAGCTCGCCGCCAGCAGTGCCAGGCCCGCCCACGCCACCACCGCGACATGGGGGCGCAGATGACGGGCCTTCAGCCCGGACTGCCTGAACCTGCTGGGATACCGGCCATCGGTGGCTTCGGGGCGATCAAGCTGGCTGGTCACATGGCTTCCTGTTGCTCTGCAAGTTGTTCGCGCAAAGGGTGGTGAACCGGCGGGTCGGCGGCATGTGCCGGAGCGGCGCCGCTGGCCAGCAGCGCGGCCAGTTCCCGCTGGTAGGGGAAGGACCCGGGCCGGTAGCCGCACCAGGGCTCCTCGGCGAACGGGTCGCCGGTGACGCCGTAGGCACGGGAGCGGGAGCCGCCGCAGACGCGGCGGAACTCGCACGATCCGCACCGGCCGCCCAGCCGGTCGGCGTCCCGCAGCCCGGTGAACAGCTGTGAGGTGCGGTAGATCTCGGTCAGGGGTGTCTCGCGTACGCTGCCCGCGCCCAGTGGCAGGAAGCCGCTGGGGTGCACGGTTCCGGTGTGCGAGATGAAGACGAATCCGCGGCCCGCGTTGACGTCCAGCGGCGGTCGACGCGCCCGGCGTCCTCCGGCATCGAGGCCCAACTCGACAGCGCGGTCGCGCAATCGCCGGTACAGCGGCCCGAGTCCCAGCACCGCGACATGGTCCTCGCCGGCGTTCGCCAGCACCTTCCGCTGGAGTGCGACGCGGCGGAAGTGGTGCACTTCGGTCGTCTTGGCGGGCACGGTCAGTCCCACGTCGTACACGAAGTTCAGGACGTCCTCCGTCTCGGCGGGGTGGGCACGCCGAGCCGGCGGCCGCGGCCGGTGTGCACCAGGAAGAAGGCGCTCCACAGCATCGCGCCGTGCTCGACGACCAGGCGGACGATGTCCAGGAGGTCATGGAGGTTGTGCCGGGCGACCGTGGTGTTGATCTGCACCTTCATGCCGAGTGCGCGGGCGGTGTCCCACGCGTCGAGGGTCCAGCGGTACACCCCGGGTACCCCGCGGAATCCGTCGTGCAGCTCGGCCGTGGAGCCGTCCAGGCTCAGCGAGAGCCCGACCGCACCCGCCGCGTGCACGGCCCGCAGCCGGTCCGGGGTGAGGGTGGGGGTGCCGGACGGGGAAACGGCGACGCGGACGCCCGCCTCTTCGCCGTACTCGATCAACTCCACCAGGTCGGGTCGCTGGAACGGGTCCCCGCCGGTGACCACGAACAACGGGGCGGGCTGCCCGAATGCGGCGACCTGACGGAGCAGTCCCTGCGCGGCGGCAGTGCCCAGCTCACGCGGGTCCCGGTCGGGCACGGCCTCGGCTCGGCAGTGCAGGCAGGCCAGCGGGCAGGCGCGGGTGGACTCCCAGATGACGATGAACGGCTTGTCCGCCACGTTCTGGTGCTGTCGGCGGATCGCTCGGGCGTCGCTCACCGGGCCCTCCGTGCCGGGTTCGTACGTATCGTGCGTCCGGCCGCCCGGGAGTCAGAGCAGACGTGGCAGGCGGCCGGACGGTGACCGGTCCGGCCCGTGTGTGGCGCCCGCCACGGGGGACGGCGGTGGAGACAGCCGCACGGGCGCTCGGTGTGGTCGTACACGGGACACCTCCGGATCGGTCGGCAGTCAGCATCCGGCATCGGACGGCATCGGCGCGGCGGCCGATGAGCCCATCGCCAGGGGCCTAGGGTCCCTTGTTCCGGTGATCACGGCAGGGCCGGACGGGCCGGCAGGGACCAGGGTCCCGACGACGCAGCTGAGGTCGGGCCGGAAGGTCTCCGGGACAGGGCCGTTCGGCCCCAGGCTCCGAGCGGGGCCAATACCTAGCGTCGTGGCCATGGAGAACGACAAGATCGCGCGCCGGTCGCAGCGGCGCGCAGGCGAGGGCTGGCCGCTGGCCGCCCGCAGGCTGCTGACCAGGCGCGAGATCTCGGCGGACGGCCGCGCTGTCTTCGCTGCAGGCGACCCGAAGTGGGAGGGCTTCTACCGGGACCGCTGGGCGCACGACAAGGTGGTGCGCTCCACGCACGGGGTGAACTGCACCGGTTCCTGCTCGTGGATGGTGTACGTCAAGGACGGCATCATCACCTGGGAGCACCAGGCCACCGACTATCCGTCGATCGGCGCGGACTGCCCGGAGTACGAGCCGCGCGGCTGCCCGCGCGGGGCTTCCTTCTCCTGGTACCCATACTCGCCGAGCCGCGTCCGCTACCCGTATGTGCGCGGCACGCTGCTGTCGCCGACACCCGCACCCAGCCGCGTGCCGTCATGACGTCCTACGAGTGGTCGGGCTCGGAGACCGGCGGGCGCCGTTACTCGCCGTTCGTCATCAACGTCGAGCACAAGAAGCCCTGGCACACCCTCACCGGACGCCAGCACTTCTTCGTCCAGCACGACTGGATCGCCGAAATGGGTGAGCAACTCCCCGTCTACCGGGCGCCGTTGAACACGCCGCGGCACTACGGCAACGAGCACCTGGGCGACGGGCGGGCCGAGGTGACGGTCCGCTACCTCACCCCGCACTCCAAGTGGTCCATCCACTCGAACTACCAGGACAACAAGTACATGCTCGACCTGTCCCGCGGCGGCCCGGTCATCTGGATGTCCACCGCCGACGCCGAGAAGATCGGCGTGAAGGACAACGAGTGGATCGAGGCCTACAACCGCAACGGCGTCGTCGCCGCCCGCGCCGTGGTCACCCACCGTATGCCCGAGGGCACGGTGTACATGTACCACGCCCAGGACCGCAACGTGAACGTGCCGAAGACCGAGGTCAGCGGCAGGCACGGCGGTATCCACAACTCCCGCCCGGCCGGTGATCACCGCCACCCCGGAGGCGCTGGCGCCTTCGGAGGCCACCACCGAACTGGCCGCCTTCACCGCCTGGTTCACCGCGCAGGAACCCGACGCGCTGGAACGCCACTACGTCGAGATGTTCGACCTGCGTCGCAAGAGCAGCCTGTACCTCACCTACTACCTGCACGGCGACACCCGCCGCCGCGGCATGGCCCTGCTCACCCTGGCCCAGCGGTACCGGGCGGCCGGCTGGGACACCGACGGCGGGGAACTCCCCGACCACCTCCCGGTCGTCCTGGAGTTCGCGGCGCTGACCGGGCCGGGCGTCGGCGAGGTTCCGCTGCGCCAGCACTGGCGCGGCCTTGAGCTGATCCACCGGGCGCTGACCGACACGGACTCCGCCTACCGGCACGTTCTGGCCGCCCTGCTCAGCCTGCTCCCTCCGGCGACCGAAGCCGATCTGCGGGCGGTGGCCGAGCTGGCCGCCCAGGGACCGCCCAACGAGGACGTCGGCCTCGATCCGTACGGGAGCGGGGAGTTCGCCCCGCCCGGCGCCTTCGTCCCGCCCGAGCAGGCCCCGCCGACCCTCATGCCGCCCCTGTCCTCCCCGGAAGGCCACCGATGAGCACCGCCGCCTCCCTCGCCACCACCAGCGGCACCGACCTGCTGCTGTGGGTCGCGTTTCCGTACATCTGCCTGGCCGTGTTCGTCGTCGGGCACATCTGGCGCTACCGGCAGGACCAGTTCGGCTGGACCTCCCGCACCAGCCGGCTCCTCGAACACCGTTGGCTGCGCTGGGGCAGCCCGCTGTTCCACCTGGGTGCCTTCATGGTGATCGCCGGACATGTCGTGGGGCTCGCCGTACCCGCCTCGTGGACCGGGGCCGCCGGCATCAGCGAGCACACCTACCACACGACGGCCGTCTGGGCGGGTTCGGTGGCGGGCGTCGCCATGGTCACCGGACTCGGCATGCTGTGCGCCCGCCGCCTGCTGACCCGCCGGATCCGGCTGGGCACCGACCGCAGCGACAAGCTGCTGTTCCCGCTGCTGTCCGCCACCGTCCTGCTGGGCATCAGCGCCACCGCCGCGCACAACGTGTTCGGCGGAGGCTACGACTACCGGGAGACCGTCTCCGTCTGGTTCCGCGGCGTCTTCACGCTCCAGCCGCAGCCCGAGGCGATCGCCGGTGCTCCGCTGCTGTTCCAGCTGCACGCCCTGACCGCCTGCCTGCTCTTCGCCGCCTGGCCGTTCACCCGGCTGGTGCACGTGTGGAGCGTCCCGATCGGGTACCTCGCCCGGCCGTATCTGGTCTACCGGCGGCGGACCCCGTCGACGGCCCGTTCGACCGGGCAGCTCCACGGCCGGCCGGCCCGTTCCTCGCGGCGCGCCGCGTGACCCGCGAACAGGCCCGTACTGCGGACATCACGGCCGTGCGGCGCACGCACGGGTCGGGCGCGAGCCGCACCACGGGCCTGGTCATGCTCCTGACCGGGCTGCTCGGCTGGCTCGCCTCCTTCCAGCTCACCGTGGACGACTGGCGTCTGCTCAAGAACCCCGCCTACCAACCGCCTTGCAACATCAGCCCGGTGGTGAACTGCGGCAGCGTCATGTCCAGCGCGCAGGGCAGCCTGTTCGGCTTCCCCAACATGCTGCTGGGCCTGGGGGCCTTCGCCGCCGTGGCCGTCCTGGGCGCGGCCGTGCTCACCGGGAGCCGCCTGCGCCGGTGGCTGTGGCTCGCGCTGGACGCGGGGGCGCTGGCGGGGGTCCTTTTCGTGCACTGGCTGATGGCGCAGTCGCTGTACGAGCTGGGCAAGATCTGCCCCTACTGCGCCGTGGTCTGGGTCGTCACCATCGCCCTGTTCTGGTACGTGACGCTGCACTGCGTGAGCCACGGGATTCTGCCGGTTCCGCACGGCGTCGTCGTCTTCCTCCGGGATACGCACTGGTTGCTGCTCGGCGGCTGGTACGGGGTGATCGCGCTGCTCGTGCTGACCCGGTTCTGGCCGTACTGGAGCAGCCTGCTGTGACCGGCCACCTGTCCGTGGGCCGGCCGGGGCCACCGGTCGGCCCACGGGCCGCAAGGACGTAACAGCCGGAGAGCCAAAGGACATTGGACGAAAGGACAATGATCATGGACGAGGTGCTGGCGGAGTGGACCGCCGCCGTGAAGGCCGACCTGGGCATCGACCTCGAGGTCGACCGGGCCCTCCTCCTCCGCCTCGCGGGTGACGCCGCTCATGGCGTGGCCCGGCCGGCCGCTCCGCTCTCGACCTTCCTGGTCGGATACGCGGCGGGGCGTGCGGGGGGCGGTCCTGACGCGGTGGCCGCCGCCGCCAGGCGCGCGGAAGAACTCGCGGCCTGGTGGGCCGGCGCACCGCGGCCCCGGGGCTGCATGACCGGTCCTTCCCCTCGCCACTGACGCCCAAGGCCCCCGGGAGCACTGTCCCGGGGGCCTTGTCGGCATCGTCGGAAGAGCTCCCGCAGGTGCCGGCTCAGTCATGGGGCTCCGGGAGCCGGGCCCCGAACAGACCTCGGCGGCCGTAGCCAACGGCCCCGAAAGCCCCTGCCACCGTTGGATACTCGCTCTGCTCCTTGCGCAGTTCGAATGCAGGCCTGCCGATGCGCCGGCTCGACGCGCACTCCGATGCGGCCGACGGGCTCGATCGGAGCAACCGTCGGAACACAGACCTCGACCGGGCCGTTGCCGTCCTCGTGGACAGGCCCGTGGTAGACGGCGAACACCGGTCCGGACCGGCATGCGCCTGCCGTGCGCAGATACGCTCTCCCGATCGCAGCGCCGCCAGTAGTCTCCGACTGCTCGGCCTCGTAGTACCGCACGCGGCTGCGGGGATCCACATGGGCGGGCACGAGCAGGCCCTTGTCCGCGTAGAGCCGAAGCGCCTTGTGGCTCAGCCGGCTGCGGGCGGCGAACTCCCCGATGACCGTCAGATCTCGCATGCGCCCATCGTCAGCCCTGCCCCTGGGGCAGCTGCAAGCAGCTCCCCGGCCAGGCCGCGTGCGCGGCAGCCGTGAGGACGGCGACGGACCGCGCGCGCGGTGGTTCGCTTGCTTCGGCCTTCTCACCGCACAGTCAGCCCCGGCACCGGTGTGTCGGGGCTGAGCGTGTGCCACTCACTCGCGGCACGGCGTTGTGCGGTGTCAGCCCTCGGCATGGGTGAGCCACAGGTCGGGGCCGAAGACCTCGTAGCGGATATGGCGTGTGGGGACGCCGGCCTGGAGCAGCTGGGTGCGGACAGCGCGCATGAAGGGGAGCGAGCCGCACAGGTATACGTCGGCGTCGGCGGGCAGGCCCAGGCCGTCGAGGTCCATCAGGCCCGTTGGGGAGCCGGGTCCCTCGGTTGCGTCCCGTTCGTACCAGAACTCCGCGCGCGCGTCGGACAGTTGCTCCACCAGACGGACGGTCTCGGCGCGCAGGGCGTGGTCGGCCGGGGTGCGGTCGGCGTGCAGGACCCACACCGGACGGGACGAACCGGTGGCGGCGAGGTGTTCGAGCATGCCGGCCATCGGGGTGCAGCCGATGCCGGCGGAGACCAGCACCAGCGGGGCGTCGGAGTCGTCGAGAACCACGTCCCCGAACGGGGCCGACAGGGTGAGCTCGTCGCCGACTCGTACGGTGCGGTGCAGCTGGTTGGAGACCTCGCCCTCGGGTGCGTCGGCAACGCTGGCCACCCGATTGACGGTGATACGCCGCAGCCGGTCGCCGGGAGCGTTGGACAGGGTGTACGGGCGGGTCTGGTGGATGCCGTCGGGCATGAGCACCCGGACGCTGACGTACTGGCCGGCCCGCGCCCGGGGCAGGGGGCCGTCGTCGGCCGGGCGCAGCAGGAAGGAGGCCACGTCCGGGGTTTCCTCCCGCCGCTCCACCACGGTCCACTGCCGCCACGGCTTGCGCGGGTCCACTTGTGCCTCCTGGTAGAGGCGGGCCTCCTGGGCGATGAGCGCGCCGGCCATCAGCCAGTACACCTCGTCCCAGGCCCCGGCCACCTCGGGGGTGACCGCCTCGCCCAGCACGTCGCCGATGGCGCGGAAGAGGTACTTGTGGACGATCGTGTACTGGTCCTCGCTGACGCCGAGCGCCGCGTGCTTGTGGGCGATCCGGGACAGAAGAGCGTCCGGGCGGGCGTCGGGGTTGGCCAGCAGGGCCTGCGCAAAGCTCCTCTGAGATGTAGGCACGGGGAGGGACGGTGCTCACTGTCACAGCCGGGATCCTTCGTGAGATCACGGCGCGCTTCTACGGCACCATGTTCGCCGAAGCAGCCTGAACTGCTGGACGGCCTGTTCAACCGTGGTAACCACGCCAGCGGCGAGCAGCGCCAAGCCCTGGCCGGATCCATCGCCGGCGTCCAGGGCACCGCCGACGGCGGGCAGGGTGGATCCGACCGGCACGTCGATCATTCCGGCGGAGCCGTCATTGCGAAGAGGGCCGAATTTCCCTGAGGAAAGGGCCCGTCGGTCCGACCCCTGTGCGCTGTTTGGCACGGGCTCCGGACGGGCGGCTCAAGCCAGAGCGGCCTTGAGCGCGCCGAAGGCCGTCTTCGGGTCGGCGAGGGCGTGGTGGATGCCGGGGATCTCGTCGTGGAGGCCGAGGAGGCCGTAGACGGCGTGCATGGCGCCGCGGACGGAGTACTCGACAGTGAAGACGACGTCCTCCGGGACCTCGGTGAACTGGCCGAGGAAGGCGAAGTTCGCCGCGCCGCGCGGGATGACCAGCGGCCGGTCGTGGGTAGTGCGTGGGGCGAACTGGCTGGTGATGTAGGGCAGCATCACCGGGATGACGGTCGTGGTCGCCGCGGCCTGGTCCTCGATGTCGGACAGGCCGAGGTGGCCGAGGAGTTCGGTGAGGATCTCCCGGCCGGTGGCCCGCGCCATCGGCTTGCCGACGAAGTCGCCGTCGTTGTCGACGAAGAGCCCGTAGCCCCACAGGGTGTAGACGTCCTCGGGCTGTCCCTCGAAGTGCGGCGCGTGCGGCACGACGATGGACATCAGCCAGTTGGAGTCCTTGAACGTCATCAGCGCGCCGGTGCCGGGGAGGTTGCCGGACAGCTCCTCGATGCGGTGCAGCAGCAGCGGGCTGCGCATGGTGAGGGTGAAGGACTCCCACTTTGCCTCGTCCACGTTGCCGTTGAAGGCGGCGGGGTGTCCGAAGTCGTCGGCCTTGGCGGCTATGGTCTCCCACAGGCGCCAGCCGCCGTCGCGCTTGTCGCGGATCACCTCGGGGGCGCGGTCGTCGCTGCCGTAGGCGGCGTCAGCGGTCATCGAGCCGAGGGTGAGGAAGGCGTAGTCGGTGTTCCCCAGGTCGTACGCGTCGGGCTGCCCGGCGCGGTCGAAGCGCAGACGTCGCACCCGCCGGGTGCCGTCCTCCTCGGTGGTCAAGTCGACGTCCGTGACCCGCACACCGTGCTCGAAGCGCACCCCGTGGGCCTCCAGCCAGGCCTGCAGCGGGCGGATGATCGAGTCGTACTGGTTGAGCCGGGTGCGGCGTACGCCCGCCAAGGTGTGCATCCGCGGGAACTCCTGCATGAAGCGCAGGAAGTAGCGCCTGAGCTCGATGGCGCTGTGCCAGTTCTGGAAGGCGAAGGTGGTGCGCCACATCGCCCAGAAGTTGGTCTCGAAGAAGTGCGGGGAGAAGAAGTCCTCGATCCGGCGGGCCCCGATCACCGCCTCCGGAAGCACGAGCAGCCGGGTCAGCTCCAGACGGTCGCGGACGTCGAGGCCGTAGTCCGCAGCGTCCAGCACGGTGGTGCCCTTGCCGATCAGCCGTGCCTTGGCGTCCGTGGGCCACTTCGCGCTGAACCGCCGAATCTCCTCGCGGACCGACAGCGACGGATCGGTCAGAGTGGGAATCGTGTCCAGGAGGTTCCACAGGCAGGTGTACGCCTCGTCCTCCAGCATCCGCCCACCCCGGGTGACGTATCCGGCGGGCTCACCGCGGCCGTCCATGGAGCCGCCGGCGACCGGGAGTTCCTCGAGTATGTGGATGTTCTCGCCGGGGAAGCCGCCGTCGCGGATCAGGAAGGCAGCAGCTGCCAGCGAGGCGATGCCGCCGCCGACGAGGTAGGCCCGGGGCTGCTGCGGAGCGTCGGTCATGACGTCCCTCCGTTCTGCCGTCCGCTGTAACAGACGGCCGACTGTGGTCAGGAGCCGTGCGGCGGGGCGCCGACCGTGAGGCGGCGTGGGTGTACGCACGGCACGACGCCGACGGAATGAGGCCGACGCCTGTGACCGTCAGTCAACTCGCGGGGAAGCGGTACGGGCAGGGGCCGGATGTCCCTGGTCACGCGCCGACGGGCCCAGGACCTGCACCAGGCAACCACGAGGAGTGCGGTTCAGCCCATGCGTCATGACCGCACGCCTGTGAGGGCCTCGTTCACTGGACGATGTCGAGGACATCCCGGACGGGACGGCGGGGCGTGGTGGGGCCCTGGGGTCCGTAGCCCAGACGCAGCACCATCTGGACCTGGCCTCTGCCGGCCACTGGATCGCGGGCGATCAGCCGCAGATCCGGGCTCTCAAGGGCATGGGAGGTCAGGGAGGCGGCAAGTCCCGCCAGGGTCGCCTCCAGCAGGACGCGTTCCAGCGCCTGCCCTGCACACAGCCAGTCGGCGGGGGCATCGCCCGGTGTGCTGAGCAGCGCCAGGTGAGGGTTCCTCTCGAAGGTGGTGGTGCCGCGGTCGGCCACCGGCCGACGGCCGGCGAAGTCCCGCATCGGAGCCTTGCCGTCCCGCACCCGGGGACCGAACGCGTAGTCCGGTACGCCGTCGGTGGCCGTGTCCGCCTCCGGGCCGACCCGGGTCCAGCGGTCCAGATCCTCCATGCCCTCGGGATTCAGGGCGTCACGGCTCTCGGCGTCGTGGACCAGGCCCAGCAGGGTTTCCACGTGCCAGGGCCCGGGGAACAGCAGCTCGGCTCCCTCGAGGTCTGCTGCCCTCCGCAACGCGTCCCGTACGGCCTCCGGGATGTCCTTCTCGTCGAAGGGGTGCCTGCTGGTGTGCCGCTCGCGGATCGCGGGATGCAGCCGCGAAAGGTCGGCCACACCCGAGGAGGTACGACGCGCTTCGCCCAGCTGGACATCGGCGAGCAGCAGCGGCTCCGCGGGATCCGGCAGCAGCCGGACCACTGGGTCGAACCCGGCGTGCACGGCAGCGACGCGCAGGTTGAGCAGCGCCGCTCCACAGCCGATGTGCAACGCCCGGTTCCCGGGGTCGGAGCGGGGCATGGCCCGGTCGAGATCGGCAAACAGCAGAAGGACACGGTCGCTCGCCACAAACCGGAAGCGCCATGGTTGCGCATTGTGCATGGACGGGGCAAGGACGGCCGCGGCGACCAGGGCGGTCGCGGTCTTCGCGTCCAGCCGCTGTGCGTCCATAGCGCCCTCCTCGCACACCACGCAGTCTCGCCTCGTCCAGGCGAGTACCCCGGCTCCACAGGCTCAGGGAGCGCGTTCCCAGTATCCGCCGGACGGCATCCGCAGCCCGGCGAATCTCCGAGCCCCGGGTCGAGACTCATCCTGATGTCCGACCCCTCACCTGTTCTGGTGTTCGAGTCCGGCGACCGCCTCCGTCGGCACGGTGGCGGCTGAGCGCCCGCATATACACGGCCGCGATGGTGAGGCACAGCCCGACGACCGCGGAGGGTACGGCGTGAACCGCCCACCAGTCCTCTCCGTGCTCGGGCTCTGCGACCACTGCGAGGGTCGTCGCGGCCACGGCGGCAGCCAGACCGATGCCGATGAGCAGGGCGACGACATGCCGGGCACGATCGATATCGGGAGGGTGCTGACCGGGGCGCAGGTCCGCCCAGTCGCGTGCGGCCTCGCGCGTCTCGCGGCGGCGCTGCACGGCCGCGCGTGCCCGAAGGGCCGCCGTGAGTGCGACGCCCACCACGGCCGCGGCGGAAGGAATCCACCACGTGTCGGAGACGAAAAGCAGTACCGCGACGATCCCGGTCGTGGTCCAGCCGCTGAGGCAGGCCGCCGCGGCTCTGCGACGGGAGACGGGCCGGTCGGCTCCGGCGCGCAGGTCGGCAAGCGCCGGCAGGTACCAGACGCATCCCGCTGCGGTCACCGTTGCGGCTCCCAGGGCGAGAACGGCTTGCGGCATGGTCTACCTCGCCGCCTCGAGTGCGGCGATCTCCGGATGGTGCAGGTCGAACGCCGGGGACTCGGACCGGATCTGCGGCAGGGACAGGAAATTGTGCCGCGGCGGCGGGCAGGAGGTGGCCCATTCCAGGGAGCGGCCGTAACCCCATGGGTCGTCGACGTCGACCGGCTTGCCGTACTTGGCGGTCTTCCAGACGTTGTAGAAGAACGGCAGGATCGACAGCCCGAGCAGGAACGCCCCGATCGTGGAAAGTGTGTTGAGGGCGGTGAAGCCGTCGGCGGCAAGGTAGTCGGCGTACCGTCGGGGCATGCCCTCGGCGCCCAGCCAGTGCTGTACCAGGAAGGTGAGGTGGAAGCCGACCGTGAGCGTCCAGAAGGTGATCTTGCCGAGGCGTTCGTCGAGCATCTTGCCGGTGAACTTGGGCCACCAGAAGTGGAATCCGGCGAACATCGCGTACACGACGGTGCCGAACACCGTGTAGTGGAAGTGTGCGACGACGAAGTACGAGTCGGAGAGGTGGAAGTCCATCGGCGGTGACGCCAGGATCACCCCGGTCAGGCCGCCGAAGACGAAGGTGATCAGGAAGCCGACGGTCCAGAGCATCGGTGTCTCGAAGGACAGCGAGCCCTTCCACATGGTGCCGATCCAGTTGAAGAACTTCACCCCGGTCGGCACCGCGATCAGGAAGGTCATGAAGGAGAAGAACGGCAGCAGGACGCCGCCCGTGACGTACATGTGGTGCGCCCACACCGTCACCGACAGGCCCGCGATCGCGATCGTCGCACCGATGAGGCCCATGTAGCCGAACATCGGCTTACGGCTGAAGACCGGGATGACCTCGGAGACGATGCCGAAGAACGGCAACGCCAGGATGTAGACCTCCGGGTGGCCGAAGAACCAGAACAGGTGCTGCCACAGCAGCGCGCCGCCGTTGGCCGCGTCGAAGACGTGGCTGCCGAACTTGCGATCGCATTCGAGCGCGAACAGCGCGGCGGCCAGGACCGGGAAGACGATGAGGACCAGCAGGGCGGTCAGCAGCACGTTCCAGGTGAAGATCGGCATCCGGAACATGGTCATGCCCGGCGCACGCATGCAGACGATCGTGGTGATGAAGTTGACCGCACCGAGGATCGAGCCGAAGCCGGACAGCGCCACACCCATGATCCACAGGTCGGCGCCGAGCCCCGGCGAGTGGACGGCGTCCGACAGCGGGGCGTACAGGAACCAGCCGAAGTCGGCGGCGCCGCCGGGCGTCAGAAAGCCGAAGGCCGCGATCGACGAACCGAACAGGAACAGCCAGTAGGCGAGCATGTTCAGCCGCGGGAAGGCGACGTCCGGGGCGCCGATCTGCAGTGGCATGATCCAGTTGGCGAACCCGGTGAACAGCGGCATCGCGAACATCAGCAGCATGATCGAGCCGTGCATGGTGAACGCCTGGTTGAACTGCTCGTTCGACATGATCTGCAGGCCGGGACGGGCCAGCTCGGCGCGCATCAGCAGCGCCATCACACCGCCCACGATGAAGAACACGAACGCGGTGACCAGGTACATCGTCCCGATCTTCTTGTGGTCGGTGGTCGTCAGCCACTCCGTCCACGCCGGCCGTACGACCGCCACCTGCTCCGTTCGCCCGGATGTCCCTACGGTCACGGAGACCACGGCCGCGTCCCTGGGCCGTACGGTCTCCACCTGCTGTTCCTGAGTCTCGTCCACCGGACGGTGTCCTCCCCTTCTGCCATGTAGACGACGAGCCGGGAAGTGCCGTGGGTGCGGGATGGGCCTGGCCCTTCCCTGCCGCCGCCTCATGATCGTCGGAGGGGTACCCGGGCCGGATAGGGCCGAACAGCCCCTGATCGGCCATGGGGTGGGGCCCAACGGTCCCTCTTCGGTCGACCTCGGGCGCTGTCGTTTCGGGGTCTGGCCGAGCCTGTTCGGGCCAGCTGGTGCAGGTGCGCGTGGGCGTCGGGGCCCAGTCGCAGGGCGCGGCCGAGTGCGTCGAGTACCTGGGCCGAGGAATGGCGTTCGCGCCCCTGTTCCAGGCGGGTGTAGCCCTTGGAGCGCCGCGCACCGATGCGCTGACCGGGGAGATCACCGCCGCAGGCGGCACTGCGGCGTTCCAGCGGCTGGATGTCACGGATGCCGCCGATGTGCGGGCCTTCGTGTCCGCCGCCCGCGAGCGCTACGGCCGATTCGCCGTGTTGGTCGACAACGCCGGAGTAATGCCGCTCTCGCCGCTGGAAGCGTTGAAGGTCGACGAGTGGGACCGCATGATCGACGTGAACGTGCGCGGAGCACTGCACGGTATCGTCGCCGCCCTGCCCGCCTCCGCCGTCGCGGAGGCCATTGCCTACGCCATGTCCCAGCCATCGCAGGTCGACGTCAACGAAATCGTCGTCCGTCCCGCCGCAAGTGCCCAATGACCGGTGGTAGGGCCGCACGGCGGCGTCGCCCCTGGCGGGTGTGCAGGAATCGCCGGCAACGGGGACAGCACGCTCTTTCAGACTGTCTCGGGGCGGACGAGCGTGTTGTCGCCGGAGCGGCCCTCGAAGTAGTCCCCGATGTTGGCCGCGGTGGTCCGGGCGATCTGGCCGACGGCGTCCCTGGTGAAGTACGCCTGGTGCGAGGTGACCAGGACGTTGCTGAAGGTCATCAGCCTCGCGAGGCGTTCGTCCGTCATCACCTCCAGCGATTTGTCCAGGAAGAACACGCCGGCCTCCTCCTCGTACACGTCGAGGCCGACACCGCTCAGCCGCCCGGCGCGCAGCGTCTCCAGCAGGGCGTCCGTGTCCACGAGACCACCGCGACTGGAGTTGACCAGGATCGCGTCGTCCTTCATCAGGGCCAGGGCCGTGGCATCGACGAGGTGGTGGGTGTCCGGCAGCAGCGGCACGTGCAGGCTGACCAGGTCCGCCTCGGCGAACAGCCGCTCACGCGGAACGTACTCCATGCCGAGAGCGAGGCAGGCGGGATTTTCGGCGACGTCCCAGCCCAGCAGCCGCATGCCGAACCCGTGGGCGATCCGGGCGAACGCGGCCCCGATCTTTCCGGTGCCCGCCACGCCGGCCGTCCGGCCTCTCAGATCGCGGCCCATCAGCCCGTCGAGACGGAAATCGAACTCCCGGGTGCGGTGCGCGGCCCGGACGATCCGCCGGTTGACCGCCAGGGCCAGCGTCCAGGCGAACTCGGCGACCGAATACGGCGAGTAGTACGAGACCCGGGCAACCGTCAGCCCGAGTTCCTCGGCGGCGGTCAGGTCGATGTTGTTGTAACCGGTCGCCCGGCGGGCGATCATCCGGGTGCCGCCCTTCGCCAGCGAGCGCAGAACCTCGGCGTCCAGGGTGTCGTTGACGCTGCTCAGTACGACTTCATGGCCCGCGGCGGTCGGCACGGTGTCCCGGTCCAGGAACAGTCCCAGGCAGCGCAGCTCATGACCGCCGGCAAAGGCGTTGTCGAACGCTTCCCTCAGCAACGGCTCCTCGTCCTTGAGAACGCCATACGCAACGATCTCCATCCGGCCATCACCTGCTGTCACTGGTCTCGGTGTCCGTGAGGGCCGCTCGTCCCGCCTCCAGCCTGGCGGCCGGGATACGGAAGGGTGAGCAGGAGACGTAGTCGAGGCCCGTCCGGTGGAAGAAGTGGATGGACTCCGGGTCGCCGCCGTGCTCGCCGCACACTCCGGTCTCCAGACGGGAGTTGACGGCGCGGCCGGCCTCGACGGCCAATTCCACGAGCCTGCCGACGCCTTCCTGGTCGATCGTCTCGAAGGGGGACACGGTGAAGATCCCCTTCTCCAGGTACAGCGGGAAGAAGGACGCCTCGGCGTCGTCGCGGGACAGCCCCCAGGTCGTCTGGGTCAGGTCGTTGGTGCCGAAGGAGAAGAAGTCGGCTGCTTCGGCGATGCGTCCCGCGGTCAGGGCCGCACGGGGCAGTTCGATCATCGTGCCGATCGGGAGGTCCAGGGGCTCGCCGGTCTCGGCCGCGACCTCGGCGAGCACACGCTCCGCTTCGGCGCGGGCCGGCCGGAGTTCCTCGACCGTTCCGACGAGCGGGATCATGATCTCGGCGCGCGGCCGGCCGCCCTCGCGCAGGCGGTGGACGACTGCCTCGGCGACCGCCCGGACCTGCATGGCCATGAGACCGGGGACGGCCAGGCCGAGCCGTACGCCGCGCAGGCCCAGCATCGGGTTCTGCTCGTGCATCCGCTCGACGGTGTCGAGCAGTTCGCGGTCGTGGGGGTCCGGGTGGGTGGCGCTCGCCAGGCGAACGGCCAGCTCCGTACGGTCGGGCAGGAACTCGTGCAACGGCGGGTCGATGAGCCGGATGGTCACAGGCAGCCCGTCCATCGCTGTGAGGATGCCGGTGAAGTCCGCCCGCTGGAGTGGCAGAAGCGCCGCCAGAGCCCGCTCCCGCGCGGTGTCGTCGCGGGCAAGGATCATCGCCTCGACCAGCGTCCTGCGGTCGCCGAGGAACATGTGCTCGGTGCGGCACAGGCCGATTCCCTGAGCGCCGAGCCTGCGGGCCCGTACGGCGTCCTCGGGGGTGTCGGCGTTGGCCCGCACCTCGAGGCGGCGTACGGAGTCCGCGTGGGCGAGGGCTCCGAGGACCGCCTCGGTCAGCGGGCCGGTGCTTTCGCCGGTCTCCAGCGCGCGACCGACGTCGGACGCGGTGAGCGGCAGCGCACCGAGGTGCACCGTGCCGGCGGTTCCGTCGACGGAGACGGTGTCGCCCTCGCGTACGACGACGCCCGCCTCCGTTGTGAGCCGACGGGCGACCGGGTCGACATTGAGGGACTCGGCACCGCAAACGCACACCTTGCCCATGCCGCGGGCGACGACCGCGGCATGGCTGGTCTTGCCTCCGCGACTGGTGAGGACGGCCTGAGCGGCGATCATCCCGGGCAGGTCGTCGGGGGTCGTCTCACGGCGTACGAGGATGGTGTCCTGCCCGGTGGCGGCCCGGCGCTGCGCCTCGGCGGAGTCGAAGACGACGACGCCGACCGCCGCCCCCGGTGAGGCGGGCACGCCGTGCGCGAGGGGTACGTCGGCGGGGGTGGTGTCGAAGCGGGGGAACATCAGCCGGGTCAGTTCGGCACCGTCCACCCGGGCCAGTGCCTCGTCGGCCGTGATCGTCTTCTCCTCGCGCAGGTCGTGGGCGATGCGGAAGGCGGCCTCGGCGGTGCGCTTGCCGACCCGCGTCTGGAGGATCCACAGCCGGCCGCGCTCGACGGTGAACTCGACGTCGCACAGGTCCCGGTAGTGGTTCTCCAGGGTGCGCAGGTGGTCGCCGAGCTCGACGTACGAGCGGGGGTCGAGGACCTTCAGTTCGTCCAGGGGTACCGCGTCGCGGACGCCGGCGACGACGTCCTCGCCCTGTGCCTCGGGCAGGTAGTCGCCGTACATCCCCCGCGCTCCGGTGGCCGGGTCGCGGGTGAAGGCGACGCCGGTGCCCGAGTCGGGGCCGAGGTTGCCGAAGACCATCACCTGGACGTTGACGGCGGTGCCGAGGTCGTCGGGGATGTGCTCGCGACGACGGTAGACGCGGGCGCGCTCGCCGTTCCAGGATTCGAAGACTGCTCGGATGGCGCGCTGGAGCTGCTCGACAGGATCCTGGGGGAAGTCCTCACCTGTCTCCCGGCGGATGATCGCCTTGAACTCCTCGGTGAGGAGCGCGAGTTCCCCGGCGTCGAGGTCGTGGTCGTCGCGCGTCCCGCGCTGCGTCTTGTGCGCGGCGATGGCCTGTTCGAACAGGTCACCGTTCACGCCCATCACCGTCCGGCCGAACATCTGCACAAGCCGCCGGTAGGAGTCCCACGCGAACCGCTCCTGCCCGGACGCCTTGGCCAGCCCGGCGACCGACTCGTCGTTCAGGCCGATGTCGAGGATCGTCTCCATCATCCCGGGCATCGAGAACCGGGCCCCCGACCGTACGGACACCAGCAGCGGATCGTCCGGCGCCCCGAGCGTGCGGCTCATGGCCCGCTCCAGGCGGGCCAGGGCGCGGGCTTCCCCGATGCCGAGTTCGGGCCCCTCCTCTCCCGTCGCCAGATAGGTCTTGCAGGCCTCGGTCGTGACGGTGAAGCCCGGGGGCACCGGCAGCCCGAGCCGGGTCATCTCGGCCAGGCCGGCTCCCTTGCCGCCGAGCAGATCGGCCATCTCCCGGCTGCCCTCGGAGAATTCGTACACGTACTTCGTCGGTGTGCTCATCGCGCTCTCGCGCCTCTCACTCGTGGGGAACGACGGCGAGCGGGCAGCCGACGTGATGAACTGCGGCATGGGTGACTGGGCCGATGCGCGGAACCGTCGGCCGCTCGGACAAGCGGCGTCCGACAACGAGGAGGCTCGCCGAGGAGGCCGCGCGGACCAACGCGGTGGAGGCCTTGCCCTCCACAACGGTCTCCAGGACCTCGGTCTCGGGGTACTTGTCGCGCCACACCTTCAACACGGCGGACAAGAACTCCTGCCACTCCTCGGCCCGCGCGGGTTCGTTGACCAGACCGATGTCGCCGGGGCCGAGACTGATCGCGGAAGGCGGCTGCCAGGCGTACACGACACGCAGCCGGGCATGCCGCAGCCGGGCCGCCTCGAAGGCGAACTCGATCACCTCGTCGCAGGCATCGTCGAGGTCGATGCCGAACACCACGTCGCGGTAGCCGGTCAGGGCGGACGGGCTGCCGTCGTCCGCCGGGAAGTGCTCGTCCTCGGCCTCCTCCCCCGTCCGTACGAGGACGACGGGACGCGGGGCCTTCGCGACCACCCCCTGGGCGACCGAGCCGACCAGAAGTCCGGTGAAGCCGCTCAGACCGCGCGAGCCCAGCACCAGCAGTTCGGCCTGCTCGGCGGCCTTCAGCAAAGCCGCGGTCGCCGGTCCTTCGACCTGCTCGTCGGTGAGGCGCACGCCAGGTACGGCGTCGCGGATGCGCTCCTCCGCCTGGCGCAGGACACGGCGTGCCAGATGCTGCTGCGCGGCAGACGCGCTACCGCCCTGCTCGGGCGAAGCCGAGAGCCTGTTGACGGGCCCGCCTTCCGTCTGACGAGGATGCCAGTTCCAAGCGTGTACCAGTCGTAGCGGTCGGTCACGACGCACGGCCTCGCGGGCGGCCCACTCGGCGGCGGCGAGACTCTCGGGTGATCCGTCGACTCCGGCGATGACGGACGAAAGCATGGTGCGCACCTCCTGCGCTTCGGAGTGCTGTGCTCCTTACTGCCAGCGTCTTGCTGCGGGCACCCGGTGGGTATGGGCCGCAAGGTCTCCCGCGGGTCCGTTCGGCCCATGCGCCCGTCCCGAGGAGGGCGGCACGGTGGGGAGCCGGAGGGCGGTTGCCCGTGTGCCAGGAGGCGGATCGTCGTGAACCGAGTCATCATTGCCTGCGCCGACGCGGGCCGTGGTCGTGTCGCCGTGGACTGGGCAGCGCACGAGGCGTCGCTGCGGGACCTGCCGCTCAGGGTGGTGCACGGAGCGCCACAGGACGACCCGGGTGCGGCGGCGATGGTCGTGCTCGGCGTGCCTACGGCAGCGGAGGGCATCGCCGGCCCGGCACCGGGCTCGACCGCGGTCGCCCTTGCCGAGGCCTCCGTCTGCCCACTGGTGCTCGTACCTGACGATCTCGTCCCGGTCGGGGTTCCGGCGCGCCGCTCCTCACAGGTCACGCTCGGGATCGACGCCCGTCACCCCGCCGACGCACCCGTCGGCTTCGCATTCGACGCCGCACGGGTACGGAATGTGCGGCTGCACGCCGTGCACGCCTGGGAGCTGCCCTCCAGTGCCGCCGAGTTGCCCTTCGGTATCCCCGAGGAGGACCGCGCCACCTGGGAGGACCACGAGGTGCAGCTGCTGGCCGACGCGCTGCGGCCGTGGCGGGTGAAGTACCCGCGGGTGCCGGTACTGGAGGACGTCGTGCTGCTCAGCACCGTCGAGGCCCTGGTCCACCACGCCGACGGTGCCGCACTGGTGGTTGTGGGACGCGGTTCCGGCGGGGAGCCGGGTCTCGCGCAGGCTCTGCTGCGCGAGACCCGGTGTCCGGTCGCCGTCGTGCCGTAGAGAGCGTCGATGCCGTAGAGAACAGTCGGCGCGGTAGAGAACAGTCGGCGCCGTAGAGAGCAGGCTCAGCGCTGTAGAGAGCCGTCGTCTGCGGCTAAGCGGCTGTCAGTTCGCCCGCGATCCGTGCCGCCCACGCCTCGATCGCGGGGAAGTCGCGGAAGTCACCGCCCTTGCCGTTGCGGAGGATCATCCGTGCGAGCCTCCCCTTCGCGCCCTCCTCAAGGCAGCCGCCGAAGGTGGTGTGCTCCCTGACATCGAGCCGGTCCGCGGCGCGCCTCACGCCGGGCACGGGCGGGATGTCCCGTTCCGAGGCCGAGGCGTCCAGCGGCCCGCTGCTGAAGAACCACACCGGGCGCTCGGCGAGGGCTCGGCGGTGGCGGCGGACGAAGCGGCGCGCGTGCCTGTGCCAGCGCCCTGCGTACAGTGCGCCTCCGACCACCACAGCGTCGTACGCGTCGACGCTCGCCACCGACTGGGCGGGCCGCGCCTCGGCCGCCAGCCCCTCCTTGCACAGGACCCCGGCGACCGCCTCGGCGATCCGCCCGGTCGATCCGTTCGTCGTCCCGTAGACGACCAGGACCTTGCCGGCCATGGCGGTCCCCTCCTCTCACAGCCGGCGCAGCCAGTCGTCCGCCACGCCGTGCAGAGCCTGCTCGTCGGGCTGGACGTGGCTGTCGTCCAGGCGGTAGGTGAGCTTGTCGACCACCGCGACCACACCATCGATCTGCTTGGTCATGGAGACGGCGATCTCTGTCTCGCTCTTGCGCTCCATGTGGCCGGCGAGCGTGACGACACCTTCGGTCACGGAGACGTCGACGGACCGCGGTGCCTGCCACAGCGCCCGCACGAGAACCTCCTCGACCACCTCGTCGCGTATCTCCGTGTCGGGCCGCAGGAAGACCTGGAGCAGGTCGCGGCGGGTGACGATACCGACGAGCCGGTCCTCCTCGTCGAGCACGGGCAGCCGCTCCACATGCCGCTGGGCCATGGTCCGTGCCGCCTCGACGATGCTGTCCTCGGCGTGCGTGGTGACGGGCGGCTCGGTCATCAGCTGGCCGGCGGTACGGGCATGGGCCTTCACGGCCTGGCGCCTGCCGCTCCGCGTCAACGCCGTGATCCGGAAGCGGCGCTTCGGCTCGTACGGCTCGGGCGTCTCCGCCTGCCGGGCCATCAAGTCGGTCTCGGAGACGACGCCGATGACCCGGTCGTCCTCGTCCACGACCGGCAGCCCGCTGATCCTGTGGTCGGCGAGCAACCGTGCCACTTCCTTGAACGGGGTGCCGTACCCGGCGCGGACGACGTCGGTGGTCATCACGGAACCGACCTTGTTGTGCTTCATCTCTGGTTCCTCCTCAGCGGAGTCGGCACGACAGGTGCAGGAAGCCTCTCGATGCTTCGAGCATCCAGCGGATCGGAGGGGGCGCCCATGGGCTGTCCGGGGACGAGCCCAGGGCCGGTGGACCCTGACTTTCCCGCAACACCGTCAGTTTTGGAGAAGTCACGTGCGTCAGCGGCCCTTTAACATCAAGATCTGTCCCACAGAGGGGCGCTGCGCGGATGGAGGCTGCGATGAGCGACACGGGATTCACGGTTGAGGAGCGCGCCGCGATGAAGGAGCGCGCTCAGGAGGCGAAGACGGCTCGCCGCCGCTCCACCAAGGCGGACGGCGAGAGTGAAGTGCTGGCGAAGATCGCCGAGATGGAGGCGGGCGACCGCGCCCTGGCCGAGCGGATACACGCCGTCGTCACAGCGGCCGCGCCGGGGCTCGCGTCGAAGCTCTGGTACGGGATGCCCGCGTACGCGAAGGACGGCAAGGTCGTCTGCTTCTTCCAGTGCGCCGCGAAGTTCAAGACCCGCTACTCCACACTCGGTTTCAGTGACCTGGCGAACCTGGACGAGGGCGCGATGTGGCCGACCTCGTACGCGCTGACCGGGGAGCTGACGGCAGGCGACGAGGCGCGGATCTCCGAGTTGGTGAAGCGGTCGGTGGGCTGACACCCCCTGCACGTGCTTGAGGCCTGTTCTTCACATCAGTCGTCGGCAACCAGCGCTGTGAGGTCCAGCAGCCGGTTGGTGTAACCCCATTCGTTGTCGTACCAGCCGAAGACCTTGGCCAAGGTGCCGTTGGCCTGGGTCAGGGCGGGGTCGAAGACGCAGGACGCGGGGTCACCGATGACGTCGCGGGAGACGATGGGCGCCGTCGAGACCCGCAGGATGCCGTTCAGCGGGCCGTCGGCGGCCTCGGCGAAGGCCGCGTTGATCTCGTCGGCCGTGACCTCGCGCTTCAGCACCACCGTGAGATCGGTGAGCGAGCCGTCCTCCACGGGTACCCGGACGGCGATCCCGTCGAGGGCGCCGGCCAGCTCGGGCACCACCAGGCCCACCGCCCGGGCGGCACCGGTACTGGTCGGGATGATGCTCAGTGCCGCCGAGCGCGCCCGGCGCAGGTCCTTGTGCGGGCCGTCGAGCAGGGACTGGTCGTTGGTGTAGCCGTGGACGGTGGTCAGCAGGCCGCGGTCGACGCCGAAGGTTTCGTCGAGCACCTTGACCATCGGCGCGAGGCAGTTGGTGGTGCAGGAGGCGGCCGAGATGATCCGGTCGCGATGCCGGTCGTAGGTGCCGTCGTTGACGCCCATGACAATGGTGGCGTCCACGCCCTTGCCGGGCGCCGACAGGAGCACGGTGTGAGCGCCTGCCTTCAGGTGCAGTGCGGCGGAGTCGCGGTCACGGAAGCGCCCGGTGGACTCGATGACGATGCCGGCTCCGTGGTCGGACCAGCGCAGGGCGGCCGGGTCGCGCTCGGCGGTGACGGCGATGCGCCGGCCGTCGACGGTGATGGAGCTGTCGTCGTGCGTGACCTCGCGTCCGATGTGCCCGAACGTCGAGTCGTACTCCAGAAGGTGGGCGAGGGTGGAGGGCGGGGCGATGTCGTTGATCGCGACGACGTGGACGTCCTGGGTGCCCGCCTCCGCGCGGTCGAGGGCCGCGCGCAGACAGGTGCGGCCGATGCGGCCGAAGCCGTTGATGCCGACACGTACGGTCATGGTGCTGAACTCCTTTGCGGTCAGTTCGCGGTCGGGGGTTTCCAGCGGTCCGGTTACGGTCGCCGGGAGCCGGACTCGCTCGTTCCGTGCTCGCTCCGGGCCTGATGGCGGATGCCGGCGTCGTCCATTCGGCGGCCTGTGGCGATGGCGTACGGTCTTCGTCGGAACGTACGGTGGTGTCCTGGTGTTCGGCCTTGGGCGTGAGTGACTCAGTGAGTCGTCGGGTGGTGGAGGCGGCATGGCCGGTAAGAAGGCGGCGAAGCTGCCGCGCGAGGCGTACGAGAAGGAACTACTGCGTCTGCAGACCGAGTTGGTGAAGCTCCAGGAGTGGGTGCGAGCGGACGGCGCCCGGCTGGTCGTGATCTTCGAGGGCCGGGACGCGGCGGGCAAGGGCGGCACCATCAAACGGGTCTCGGAGTATCTCAATCCGCGGGTGGCGCGGATCGCGGCGCTCCCGAAGCCGACCGAGCGCGAGCGCACACAGTGGTACTTCCAGCGGTACGTGGAGCATCTCCCCGCTGCCGGTGAGATCGTGCTCTTCGACCGGTCCTGGTACAACAGGGCCGGCGTCGAGCACGTGATGGGCTTCTGTACGCCGGAGGAGTACCAGCTGTTCCTGCGCCAGTGCCCGATCTTCGAGCGGATGCTGGTGGAGGACCGGATCCTGCTGCGCAAGTACTGGTTCTCCGTCAGTGACGCCGAGCAGCAGGAGCGGTTCCGGCGCCGGCTTGAGGATCCACTGCGGCGGTGGAAGCTGTCGCCGATGGACCTGGAGTCCATCACCCGCTGGGAGGCGTACTCCCGGGCCAAGGACGAGATGCTGGTCCACACCGACATCTCCGAGGCGCCTTGGTACATCGTCGAGAGTGACGACAAACGCCGGGCGCGGATCAACATGATCGCCCATCTGCTGGGCTCCGTGCCGTACCACGAGATGCCGCCGTCGGTTCTCGAACTGCCGCATCGGCCGCCGTCGACCGGCTACGAGCGCCCGCCGCGCGATCTGCAGACCTACGTCCCCGACCACTCGGCGAGCCTCTGAGCTGCCGGTCACCTCGCTCATCCCCGCTGGGGTACGACGGCGACGGGGCAGGCGGAGTGATGCAGCACCGCGTGGGCGACGCGGCCGAGCTGGAGACCGAAGTGGCCCTCTCGGCGCCGGGCTCCGACGACCAGCAGGTCGGCGTCGGCCGAGGCGTCGAGCAGTACCCGGCGGGCGTGGCCCTCGACGGTGCGCCGGTGCACTTCGACGTCGGCCGGGATGTCCCGCAAGGCGGTGTCCAGCACCTCCAGGGCCCGTTCCTCGTGCAGCCGGGACGGTTCGCCGGCCAACAGAGGGTGGTCGGTCGTCTCATGGGCGGGGCAGCGCCAGGCTCGTACGGCCTCCAGCGGTACGCCTCGGCGTCGCGCCTCCTCGACGGCGAAGCGCACCGCCGCCGAGTCCGCCGGCTTCTCGCCGACCCCCAGGACGATGCGGCGCGCCCCGGAGCGGACGTGGTTGTCGTGACCGCCGCGCAGCACGATCACCGGGCAGTGAGCATGACCGGCCACCGTCACACTGACGGAGCCGAGAAGTGCCTCGGCCATGCTGCTGCGGCCACGCGAGCCCAGGACCAGCGCGGAGGCGGTGCGGCTCTCCCGTACGAGCGCGTACTCGGGTTCCTCGGGCAGCACGTCCGTGGTGACCTTCGCATCGGCCTGGCGATTGTGCACACGGCGCGCGGCTGTCTCGACGATGTCCTCGGCGATCACCTGTTCGGAGGGCTTGCCGATATCCTGCGCGAGCGAAGTTCCTTCGTACCGTTCCCACAGCGAGGCGTACACCAGCCGCAGCGGCACCCCGCGCAAGGCGGCCTCGTCGGCCGCCCAGTCGACGGCGCGCAGGCTCGGCTCCGAACCGTCCACGCCGACGACCAGGGGGAGTTCCATCGTCCTCACCTTCCCGCGGCCATGTCGAAGACGATCCGGGCCCTGATCTCGCCGCGCAGCACCGCGTCGATGGATTCGTTCACCGAGGCGAGCGGGCGGGTCTCGTGGATGACCTTCGTGCGGCCGGCCGCGTGGAGCTGGAAGACCTCGGCGAGGTCCTGTCGTGTGCCGACGATGGAGCCGATCACCGAGGTGCCGTTCAGGACGGTGTCGAAGATCGGGACCTGGACGGTGCCGTGCGCGGGCAGGGCCACCATGACGAGCTTGCCGCCGCGCCGCAGGCCGGAGTTGACCGCCGCGAAGGCGGCCTCGTTCACTGCGAGGGCGATGGCCGCGTGGGCGCCGCCGTGCTTCTTCAGCTCCTTGCCGACGTCCTGCTTGCGGGCGTCGATCACGAGGTCGGCGCCGAGTTCGGCGGCGAGTTGGAGCTTGTCGTCGGTGACGTCGATCGCGGCGACGGTGGCACCGGCGATCTTGGCATACTGCACGGCCAGGTGTCCCAGGCCGCCGATCCCGGAGATCGCCACCAGTTGCGTGGGCCGGACGTCGGCGACCTTGAGTGCCTTGTACGTCGTCACGCCCGCGCAGGTCAGCGGGGCCGCCTCCAGGGCCGTGACGCCCTCGGGCACCGGCTGCGCGAAGTCGGCCCAGGCGAGCATCTTCTCGGCGTAGCCGCCGTCGCAGCCGTACCCGGTGTTGATCTGCTGCTCGCACAATGTCTCCCAGCCGGACAGACAGTGCTCGCACCGCCCGCACGCCTTGCCCAGCCATGGCACGGCGACCCGCTGTCCGACGGTCAGGTGGGTGACGCCCTCGCCGAGCTTCTCGACCAGGCCCACGCCCTCGTGCCCCGGCACGAACGGCGGGTTCGGCTTGACCGGCCAGTCGCCGTGCGCCGCGTGGATGTCGGTGTGACACAGGCCTGAGGCCTCGACACGGATGCGGACCTGCCCGGGGCCGGGCTCGGGGTCGGGGCGCTCCTCGATGACGAGGGGCTCACCGAAGGCTCGTACGACCGCTGCCTTCATGTTCTCTTCTCTCCTCTGGAGTGGCGCGTCAGTCGTGCGCGACGACGGCGACGGGGACGGTGGCGTGGTGCAGGACGGCATGGGTGACGGTGCCGATGTGGGCGCCGATGGAGGAGCGGCGGATCCGCCGTCCGACGACGACCAGGGACGCCTCGTGGGAAGCGTCGATCACAAGGAGCGACGGGCTGCCGAACCGGGACTCCACGACGACCTCGACGTCGGGGTACTTCTGACGCCAGGGGCTCAGTACCTCGGCCAGGGCGTCGGCATCGCTCCGCGCCAGCATTGTGGTGACTTCGGGGTCGGGGGCCATGCCGTAGGCGTAGTAGGACGGCAGGTTCCTGCCGTGCAGGACGCGCAGCGGCACCGACCGGCGCGCGGCGGCGTCGAAGGCGAACTCGATCGGCGCCCCGTGCGGGCCGTCGGCGTCCAGTCCGAGCAGGACGGGGCCGAACGGTGTGGCCGCCGAGGGGATGCCTGCCGGGTCCGGCCCGTGCTCGTCCGCGGCCTGCCCCTCGGCGCGGACCAGGACGACGGGCCGTTCGGTGTGCGCCACGACCGCGAGGCCGACCGACCCGACCAGGAAGCCGCCGATCCCGCCCAGGCCGCGCGAGCCGAGGACGAGCAGTTCGGCGTCCTTCGCCGCGCCGACGAGTGCCTCGGCGGGCCGTCCGGTGAGCTGTTCGGTGGTCACCTCGACGCCGGGGTGGCGCAGTCGCAGGCTCTCGACGGACTCGCGGGGGATCTTCTCGGTCCAGTGCTGGTGGGTCTCGGTGCCCAGGAGCGGGGCCTGGGCCATGGGTTCCGGTACCGGCTCCCAGACCTGAACGAGTTTCACCGGCAGTCCACGCAGTTGCGCCTCGTGGGCCGCCCACTCCGCCGCGGCGCGGCTCTCGGGCGAGCCGTCGAGACCCACGGTGATGGTGCGGGACATGATCTTCGCCTCTCCTTCGTGGGGTCAGCGCAGCCAGCTGTGGTCGCGAACGATGGGCAGCCGCGCCCACTGCCGGCCCAGGCCCCAGGTGGCGCCCGCACCCGCGGCCGCCACGGCGATCAGCGCCACCGCGTAGATCACGTGGTAGTCGGCGAACGGATTCGTCGACATGCTCGGCGACCCGTTCGACAGGTGCTTGGCCGGAGGCCACTCGGCGACCCACATCAGCGCCATCATCGCCGTACCCGCCACCGCGGCCGGACGCAGCGCGACACCGGTCATGGCGGCCACACCGATGCCGAGCAGACCGAGCATGAACAGCCAGTCCGCCCATCCGTCACCGGCCCACGAGTGGAATGTCGACTCCATCGGCCCTGCGGCAACGGAGCTGAGGAAACCCTTCGTCGGCGAACCACCGTCGATCCAGCCCTTGCCGGACGCGGTCGCGTAACCGAAGCCGAAGGTCTTGTCCAGGAACGCCCACAGGAAGACGAACCCGGTCAGGATGCGCAGGGACGCGAGGGCGTAGGCCTGCGCGGTGTGCGTGTCGAGGCGTGCCGACACGGCGGATGCGGAGGCGGTCCGGTGCCGACGGAAGGACGGCAGATGGAAGCCCGGGCTCCGGTGAGGGTGCTCGTGCACGGCCATGGTGTTGATCCCTTCGGGTTGTCTGGGTCGTCGTTGTCCTGACGTCTCTCACTCTCGTCGGGTGCAGGGGGTCGCGCCCGATGCCGAAGGTCTCCCTCCGTTGGGCTGAACGTCCCTGTCCGCGGGGCCCCTTGGGCGGGACGGCGTAATGACGGCCACGGTGGCGGGCCCCCTCACGGGTGGGGACGCGGGGGCGCTGCACGTCGCCAGCGGTGGTGCCCGCCGTCCTGCCTCAACTGCCCTCAGCCGACCGTGAGGTCCGGCCGGATCAGCGTGCCCGACCTGCCGTGGACGATCTCGTAGGCCGCGTCCAGGGCACCGATCGCGGCCAGTCCTCCGCTGCGTTCGACGAAGCGGGCGGCCGCCTCGGTCTTGGGGCCCATGGAGCCGGCCGGGAAACCGCCGTGCCGCAGTGCCCGGGGAGTGGCGTCGAGCAGGGGGTGCTGGTCGGAGGTTCCGTAGCCCTCGTAGACGTAGGGGACGTCGGTGAGGATGAGCAGGAAGTCCGCCTTGAGGTCCTCGGCGAGCAGAGCCGCGGTGAGGTCCTTGTCGACGACGGCCTCCACGCCGGTCAGCGCGCCGGTGTCGCGGTCGACGGTGACCGGGACGCCTCCCCCACCGGCACAGATCACCAGGGCTCCGCTGTTCAGCAGTTCGTGGATGGTGTCGGTCTCCAGAATGCGTTCGGGCGCGGGCGAGGCGACCACGCGCCGCCAGCCCGTGGTGTCCCGGGCGATACGCCAGCCGCGCCGGCCGGCGAGCTTCTCGGCCGACTCCCGGGGGTACACCTGACCGACGAACTTCGTGGGTCGGCCGAAGGCGGGATCGTCGGCCCGCACGAGGGTGTGCGTGACGAGGGCGGCGATCCGGTGGCCGGGCAGGGCGTCGTGCAGGGAGCGGGCGAGCAGGGAGCCGATCATGCCCTGGGTCTGCGCACCGAGCAGATCGAGCGGATACGGAGCGCTGAGCGCGGGGTCGGCCTCGCTCTCCATGGCGAGCAGGCCGATCTGGGGTCCGTTGCCGTGGGTGATGACCAGCTCGTGCTCGTGGGCGAGGGCCGCCAGGGCGCCGCCGACCCGGTCGATGTTTGCCTGCTGGACGACCGCGTCGGGGCGTTCGCCGCGGTGCAGCAGGGCGTTGCCGCCGAGGGCGACGACGATGCGCATGGTTCAGTCCTCCAGGGTGGCGACGAGCACGGCCTTGATGGTGTGCAGCCGGTTCTCCGCCTGGTCGAAGACGATCGAGACGGGCGAGGAGAAGACCTCGTCGGTGACTTCGAGGCCGTCCAGGCCGTAGGCCTCGAACAGCTCCTGTCCGAGCCGGGTGCGGTGGTCATGGAGGGACGGGAGGCAGTGCATGAACTTCACGTCCGGGTTGCCGGTGAGGGCGAGCGTCTTGTCGTTGACCTGGTAAGGGAGCAGCAGCTCGATCCGTTCCCGCCAGGTGTCGGCCGGTTCTCCCATGGAGACCCAGACGTCCGTGTGCAGGAAGTCGGCGCCGTGCACGGCGGTCTCGACGTCCTCGGTGAGGGTGATCCGGGCCCCGCCGGCCTCGCCGAGCGCCCGGCAGGCGGTGACCAGCGCGGGCTCGGGCCACAACGCCTTGGGGGCGGCGATGCGCACGTCCATACCGAGCAGGGCGCCCATCGACAGCAGGGAGTTGCCCATGTTGTTGCGGGCGTCGCCCAGGTAGCAGTAGGCGATGTCTGACAGCGGCTTCGGACTGTGCTCGTGCATCGTGAGGACGTCGCACAGGCTCTGGGTGGGGTGCGCGGTGTCGGTCAGGCCGTTGAAGACAGGGACGCCCGCGTGCCGGGCGAGTTCGGTGACAAGCGACTGGGCGGAGCCCCGGTACTCGATGCCGTCGAACATGCGGCCGAGCACGCGGGCGGTGTCGGCGATGGACTCCTTGGTGCCGACGTGGGTGTCTCCGGGACCCAGGTACGTGGTGCGGGCGCCCTGGTCGGCTGCCGCGACCTCGAAGGCGCAGCGGGTTCGGGTGGAGGTCTTCTCGAAGATCAGTGCCAGGTGCCTGCCGGTCAGCCGGGGCTGTTCGGTGCCTGCGCGACGGGCCGCCTTGAGCTCGGCGGCGAGGTCGAGGAGGTGGTGGATCTCGCGGGCGGTGAAGTCGAGTTCGCTCAGGTAGGAGCGGCCTCGCAAGTCGACGGTCATGGTGGTGTCCTTGTGGGGTCAGGTGGCCGGGTCGCGTTCGATGGGACAACTCATGCAGCGCGGACCGCCTCGGCCGCGGCCGAGTTCGGCCCCGGCGACGGTGACGATCTCGATGCCCTGCTTGCGCAGATAGGTGTTGGTGGTGACGTTGCGCTCGTAGCCGACGACCACCCCGGGCGCCAGGGCGAGGAAGTTGCTGCCGTCGTCCCACTGCTCGCGCTCCGCGTTGCGGATGTCCTGGGGTGCGGCCAGCATGCGGACCTTGTCCAGGTCGAGGGCCTCGGCCAGAGCGGTCGCCAGATCGGAGTTCGGGGTGACGTCGAAACCGGTCTCGCGGGCGTCACTCGGCCGCAGGGTCCACGAGCGCAGGGAGTCGGCGAGGCCCGGGTAGATGGCGAAGGCGTCGCGGTCGACCATGGTCAGTACGGTGTCCAGGTGCATGTACGCGCGGGCCGCGGGCAGTTGGACCGCTATCAGCCGGCGCGCCGTGCCGGCCGCGAAGAGGCGCCCGGCCAGGTTCTCCACGGCCTGGGCGGTGGTCCGCTCACCCATGCCGACCATGGCGGCGCCGTTGCCGAGGACGTGCACGTCCCCGCCCTCGATGGTGCCGACGGGCCCGTCGAGGAGCGGGGCGGGCGCGACACCGGCGAACATCGGGTGGAACCGGTAGATGGCCTCGGCGTGCAGGCTCTCGCGGCGCCGGGCCTGCTTGGCCATCGGGTTGACCGACAGACGGTCGTACACCCAGCAGGAGTTGTCGCGTGGGAAGAGGTGGTTGGGCAGTGGAGCGAGCGCGAAGTCGTCACCGTCCAACGCGTTCCACACCAGGCTGTGCGGGGTGGCGAGCGGCAGGTCGCTCTTGAGCAGACCGCCGATCAGGTATCCGGCGAGCGTCTCCCCGTCGAGTTCGGCGCACAGTTCGCGCACCGGGTCCATGAGGGCCGGTCCCACTGTGGCTGTGGTGACGACCTGGTCCAGCAGCCAGTCGCGGGCCTCGGAGACGTCGAGGGTCCGGGCGAGCAGGTCGGCGAAGTAGTGGACGCGGGCGCCGTGGTCGCGCAAGACCTGGGCGAAGGCGTCGTGCTCCTCGCGGGCGCGCTTGGCCCACAGGATGTCGTCGAAGAGCAGGGCGTCGACGTTGCGTGGGGTGAGGCGGGAGAGTTCGAGGCCGGGGCGGTGCAGGATCACCTGGCGCAGCGGGCCGACCTCGGAGTCGACGTGAAAGGTGTTCATCGCGGAAGTTCCTCCGTGCCGGGGCTGGTCAGTCGTGGTGACGGATGTCGTTCCGCTTCCGGGGTCCGCCGATGCGGTTCGTACGGAGCCCCCGGGAAAGCCGCTGGGCCGGCGGAGGCGTCTCGGGTGCCCGCTCCGGCCGGTCCGCGATCACCGCGGTCCTGGGCGCCGCCGTTTCGCCGTACATGTCCTGTCCGCGCTTCAGCCAGACGTAGACCGGCACGCCGAGCAGCAGCACGAACAGGCCGTAGTAGACGGTCTGGTAGCCGCTGCCCTGGATCGACCAGTACGAGAAGGCAAGGGCGAGCACGGTGACGGTGACGTCACGGGCGAACCGCCGGGGGCTGAGGCTCTCCCGGCCTCGCACCAGCAGCCAGTACAGCTGGGCTGCGGCGGAGAAGAGGTACGGGATGACAGCGGTCAGCACGCTCAACAGGACGATCTTGGTGAAGACGTCCTCGAAGCGCGTGTAGCTGAACACGGTGATCAGCGAGGCGAGCACGGTGGAGGCGACGATGCCGAAGGCGGGGACGTCGTTCTCGCCGCGCAGCCGGGCGAAGGCACGGGGGAAGAGTCCGTCGCGGGCAGCGGCGTACGGCATCTCCGCGCAGAGCATGGTCCAGCCGTTGAGGGCGCCGATGCCGGAGATGATCGCGGCGACGGCGACGATGTCACCGGCCCAGCTGCCGCCGAAGATGCTGTTCGCCGCGTCGGTGAACGGCGCGGTCGAGCCGCCCAGCCTGCCGTGTGCGACGGTGCCGAAGACGGCGAAGGTGCCCAGGATGTAGATGACGGCGCAGAGCAGCGTGCCGTAGACGGTGGCGCGCGGCACGTTCCGGCCCGGCTCACGGACCCGGCCGGCCACCACCGATGCGGCCTCCAGGCCCAGGTAGCTGAACAGTGCGATGGCGCCCGCGGCAGAGATCGCACCCAGCGCCGACTGGCCGCTCGCGTTGAACGGGCCGAAGTTGCGGGAGTCGATGAACAGCAGCCCGACGGTGGCCATGAAGATCAGCGGCACGAACTTCAGCACGGTCGTGATCACCTGGAACGCGCCCATGTTCCGGACGCCGGTGAGGTTGATCGCGGCGGGAATCCAGAGCCCGACCATCGCGAGCAGCACCGAAATCCACTTCTGGTGCCCGGTGTTCACGAACACCTCGACATAGCCGACCCAGGCTACGACGATCGCCGCGTTGCCGGCCCAGGCGGTGATCCAGTACGACCAGGCGTTGAGGAACCCGGCGAACTCCCCGAAGGCCTCGCGGGCGTAGACGTACGGGCCGCCGCTCGCGGGAACCCGCTTCGACAGTGCCCCGAAGGTCAGGGCCAGCGCGAGCGCGCCGAAGGTCACGACGACGAACGCGATGAGGGAGATCGGCCCGTACGGGGCCAGGGCGGAGGGCAGCGCGAAGACTCCGGTGCCGATGATGCTGCCGATCACGAGCGCGGAGGCAGCGGGAAGGCCGAGCGCCGCCGTGGACGCCGGCCCCCTTCCGCCTCTTGTGGTACTTGGCATGGCTGGGACTCCTTGTGAAGGTCGCCACGGGTGAGTCGATCCGCGACCGATCCTTCTGCGCCTGCACCGGACACGGTCAGCGGCCGCACGGCCCGCGGGCGCCACCGATGGTCCCGGTGCCGAAGGCCGGCCGGCCCAACTCGCCCTGTCTTTGGGCCGACTGGTCCCTGGGAGTGGGCGTTCGGCCCACCGCCTTGGTCCTGTCGGCCTCTCCGCGGCAGTCGAGTTCGGCCCGACAATGGAGAGCGGGAGGTGCAGCCGTCCCCCCGGACGCGTCGTCAACCGGCCTGCGATACCGCGTCCTTACGGCTCTCTCGAGGTGGGGCAGATCTCACCCACGTCCCGGCAGCCGCAAGGACATCCGCGCGGGTCTCGTGTTGGGGAGGCACGATCCCCGCGCCACGGCCGTCGCCCTCGCCAACGCACGGGCGGCGGCCGTGGTCGGCTGACGGAAGATCAACGACGTGCATCGGGGCCGGGTGGCCCTCATCCGGACCGTATGGCCCCTCGCCTCGTCCCGGCCGCCCCCACACGCTGGAGGGACCGGTTCATACATCCCGTCGGGAGGCAGGCCATGAACACCCCCAGCATGCTCCGCGCCCTTCCCACCGAACACCGGCAACGGCTCATGCGCATCGCCCGCGAGGTGTCCTTCCCTCAGGGAACACGCCTCTTCGACGAGGGAGCCCGCGCGGACCGCTTCTGGATCATCCGCACCGGCACTGTGGAGCTCGACATGCGCGTGCCCGGCCGGCGCGCCGCCGTCATCCAGACCCTCGGCCACAACGAACTCGTCGGCTGGTCCTGGCTGTTCGCGCCGCACGTGTGGCATCTGGGCGCCGAGGCGACGACCCCGGTGCGGGCATACGAGTTCGATGCCACGGCCGTCCGCTCCATGTGCCAGGACGATCCGGCACTCGGCCAGGCCGTCGCCCAGTGGGTCGGTGAGGTACTCGGCCACCGCCTCCGCTCCGCCCGGACCCGGCTACTGGACCTCTACGCCCCGTACGGCGCCGGCAGTGTCGCCTGAGCGGGCGAAAGCGACGAAGGAGTCACCATGCATGGCACCCCGCACATCGTCAGCGACGTCATGACCCACACGGTCGCCGCCGTGGGCCGCCGGGCCGCCTTCAAGGAGATCGTGCAGCTGATGCAGGAGTGGAAGGTCAGCGCCCTGCCCGTCCTTGAGGGCGAGGGCCGCGTGGTCGGTGTTGTCTCCGAGGCCGACCTGCTGCCGAAGGAGGAGTTCCGCGACGGCGACCCCGACCGGTACGTGCAGTTGCGCCGTCTCGGCGACCTGGCCAAAGCGGGCGGGCTCACGGCGGAGGACCTGATGACCTCCCCCGCCCTCACCGTCCGCGCGAACGCGACGCTCGCCCAGGCCGCGCGGACCATGGCGCGCGCCAGGGTCAAGCGGCTTCCCGTCGTCGATGAAGTGGGCATGCTGGAGGGCGTCGTCAGTCGCGCGGACCTGCTGAAGGTGTTCCTGCGGGACGACGAGGAGATCGCGGAAGAGGTCCGGCGAGAGGTCGTGTCGCCTCTCTTCCCGGCGCCGGTGCCGGCCGTTCGGGTCGAGGTGCGGAACGGCGTCGTGACGCTCAGCGGCCGCGTCCGGGACACATCCCTGATCCCGGTGGCCGCGCGCCTGGTCCGGGCCGTCGAGGGCGTCGTCGATGTGGAGTTCGAGCTGACGCGCTCCGAGGGCCCGACGGAGTCAACCGCTGCCCCCGGGAAGGGCGACGGGGCCCCCTCCGGGCGAACGACGGGAGTCTGACGACAGGAGCCAGTGGCTCGCCACGCAGTCTTGGCCGGGTGATAGAACAGTCATGAACACCGGCACCTGACAGTGATCAGCTTCTGGCAACGCCAGCACGTGGTCAGGTTCGTCACCCCCGCCACCGATCCACAGAACTACCGCGCTGCGAAGCGACTGGCATGATCAGAAAACCCGGAGAGGTCCACCATCCGGCCAACGATCCGAGCAGAGCCACTAGTGTCGTGCGCCGCAAATCACACGGGTAAGTTGCTACCTGTTTGGCGGACTGATTTTGGTGAGGTAGTCGGCGAGAGATTTCAGGATCTCGT
>NZ_JBEOZU010000046.1:0-76796 GCF_040298185.1 Streptomyces sp. NPDC001634
GTGTTGGCGGCGGCAGTCAGGAGAACACCGGTCGGCGTCCCGGCGGCGGTGGTGAGCCCGGCGGCGGTGGCGACGGCAGTGGCGGTGATGGCGGAGGCAGTCAGGAGAACACCGGTCGGCGTCCCGGCGGCGGTGGTGAGCCCGGCGGCGGTGAAGAGGGCGGTCGCGGTGGCGTCCTCGGCGGTTCCGAGAGCACGCGCGGTGGTGTGACGGCCCCCGGTGCCGACGGCATCGGCACGCGCCTGTCGCCCTTCGGCCCCGGCACCACCGCGCCCGGCGGCGGCTTCTCCGGCGGTACGTTCACGAGCGGTTCCGGAGCGGGCTGACCTGGATGCTGTGCCATGTCTGTCGCGTTCACATACGGCGCGACTTCCCGTACTGCCTGCACTGCGGCACGCTCCGGCGCGGAGCGGCACCGACGTCGTTCGCCGCGCCCCAGCTGCGCGGCGTCGACGATCCCACGCTGCTCGTACCGCTGACCGGTCAGGTGACGACGCTGGGCCGGGGGGCGGACAACGACGTCGTCCTGTCCGACGGCAGCGTGTCGCGTCGGCATGCCCGGATCGTCCGCAACGACGCGGGCTTCCGGATCGAGGACCTGGACTCGTTCAACGGCACGGCAGTCGGCGGTGTGGACCTGCACGGCGGCTCGGCGCACCTCGCCGACGGCACCGAACTGTCCGTCGGTGACGTCCGCATGGTGTTCGAGCAGCCCCGCGATGCCCGGGTCGGCTCACGCACCATGGTCGTCGGCACTCAGCTGACCCAACTGCCCACCGCCGTCCAGGAGGAGGCGCCGGAGGCGACCGGCCCCCTCACCGTGCGACCCCGCCGCCGCTCCGGGTGGGCGCTGAAGCAAGTGCCCACGGACCGTGGGGAACCGGGCTGGGTGCTGAACAACACGCGCACCGGCGTGTATCTGCGGCTCGACGAGCGCGAGGTGTTCCTCTGGAACGCCGTCGACGGTGAGAACACCGTACGGGACCTGCTGTTCGCCTACGCCGACCGCTTCGGTGAACTCGCGCTGCCGCGGATCGAGGCCGCGCTGGCGGCGTTCGCGGACGCCGGCCTGCTGCGCGGCCTGCCAGGCCGTCCGGAGGAGGAGCAGGCCAAGGGCCCGCGACGGGTCTGGCGGGCGCTGTACCGGGCTCTGCTGAAGCTGGAGGTCTCCGTACCGGGGATCGACGGCGCGGTGACCCGCCTGTACCGCGCATTCGGCTGGCGGTTGTTCACCAGGACCGGGGTGACGCTCGTCTGGCTGTCGGTCGTCGGCGGACTCGTCGCGTTTTTCATGGCGCAGCGAAGGCAGCACCTGCTGGACTTCGGCGGAGCCGGCGTCCGGGGCCCGGTGGCGCTGGCCGCGGGGTATGTATCGGCCCTGGTGGTGCACGAGTTGACGCACGCTCTGGCCGTGAAGTCGTACGGCCGCAAGGTCCGGCGCGGCGGGTTCATGCTCATGATGGGGATGCCGTTCGCCTTCGTGGACACGAGTGACATGTGGTTCGGCACCCGCTGGTCACGGGTCGTGGTGGCGTTGTCGGGGCCCGTCTCGACGGCGGCGCTGGCCGGCTGGTGCTCGGTCGGCGCGGCGTACCTCCCGGCCGGCCCGGCCTCGGCCGTACTCTTCCACCTGGCCTTCGGGCTGTACCTGAACACCCTGTACAACTTCAACCCCCTGATGCCCCTGGACGGTTACCAGGCGCTGACCGACGCGCTGCGCGTGCCACGGTTGCGCGAGGAGGCGAGCGCCTACTTCCGCAAGGGGCTCTGGCAGGACCTGCGGGCCGGCCACAGGCCCGGACCGCGCCAGGCGGGCATGGCAGCCTACGGCCTCGCGGTCGTCGTCGGGACGTACGGCTTCCTGGTCCTCGCTCTGCTGGCCTGGCGTTCGCGGATCGGGGACCTGCTCCATGGGTGGGTGTCCCCGCCGTGGGATGCGGTGATCGAGGCGGTCGTGGTCGCCCTGGTGGCGTTTCCCGTCTGGGCCGCACCGGTCCGGTGGCTGATACGCCGGGTCAAGCGCCGTCGTGAGCTCGGTGGCGGCCTGCCGCCGTCGGCGGTCGGAACGGCCGTGGAGGGGACGGTATGACGGGGGTTGCGGACGGCGGTGGCGCCCAGGACAGCGCCAGAGCCGACGGCGAGTGGGCCGTGCCCGGCCATGTTGCGGTGCGTACGCTCGGCGAGGGCGCCGGCGGCCGCGTCGTACTGGCCCGGCACGAGGCGACGGGCGTACCTGTCGCGATCAAGTACCTGAGTGACCGGCTCCGTGGCGACCAGGAGTTCCTGGCCCGCTTCCGGGCCGAGGCACGGCTGCTGGGCGATCTGCGACACCCGTGTGTGGTGCGGCTGTACGAGTACGTCGAGGCGCGCCGGGGCGCCGCGATCGTCATGGAGGCGGTGGACGGAGTCAGCCTCCGCGTGCTGCTGCGCACGCAGGGGGCGACCGGCCCGGAGGCCGCCCTGGTGCTGCTCAAGGGCTCACTGCTCGGGCTGGGCGCGGCCCATACGGCCGGGGTGGTCCACCGCGACTACAAGCCGGAGAACGTGCTGGTCCGCGCCGACGGTTCGAGCACGCTCGCCGACTTCGGCATCGCCGTACGCGCCGGCCGCGAGACGGAGGCCGCGGGCACGCCCGCGTACATGGCCCCCGAACAGTGGCGCGGTGAGCCCGCGGGACCGGCGGGCGACGTGTACGCCGCTGCGGCGGTGTTCTTCGAGTGCCTCACCGGCCGTCGGCCCTTCGACGGTGACGACATGACCGCGCTGCGCCTGCAGCATCTGCGGGCCCCCGTCGCGCTGGACGACGTACCCGCCCCGGTACGCGGCCTGCTGCGCAAGGGCATGGCCAAGAACCCGGAGGACCGGCCCGGGATCGAGGAGTTCCTCGCCGATCTCGAACAGGCAGCCACCGATGGGTACGGCCCCGGCTGGGAGGAGCGCGGACGCCGACGGCTCGCCGAACTCGCCGCCCTGGCCGCCCTGTTGTTCCCCTTCGCCATGGCACCGGCCGTCTACGAGGCAGCGCGCGCTGTGACCGTACTGGAACGGCTCAAGCGCACCGGCTGGAAGGCGGCTGCCGGGGCGGCCGCACTGGCAGTGGTCGCCGGCGCGGTGACCGCCGCGACAGCCGGTACGCCCCGCGCGACGACGACGGCGGCCAGTTCCACACCGTCGGGATCCTCCGGCACGCTCCCGCCCTCTTCTTCCCCTGCTTCTTCCCCTTCGCCGTCCGCCTCGCCGGACCCGACCACGCCGACGTCGGACCCCTCACCGTCCGGCAGCACCTCGGTGGACCCGTCGCCGAGCGACCCGTCGGCCACCCCTGGCACGAGCAGCACACCGCCCACGACATCGTCGTCCCCGACGACAGGAACGTCCGTCCCGCCGAAGCCGACGCCGGGCACGGTCACGATCGCCATCGACTCCTGGCGCCGCGGGCAGAACCCCAGCACGCTGATCGCCGACGTCACCGTCCGCACCACCGGCACCGGGCCCCTGACGCTGACGGCGGACTTCTACGTCGACACGCCCGCCGAGCCCTACGGTTCCCGGACGCGATCGCTGTCGGGCAGCACGCAGTACACCGTGACGTTCGAGGCCGACTTCTCGAACCACCCGTGCCGGGGAACCTGGGACGTCTCACTCACGAGCAGTCCGCAGGCCGCGAACGGACCGCAGACGGCCTCAGTGGACGCGCCACCGTGCTGAGCAACGACGAGGTCGAGACGCCGGTGGCGTGCATCGAGGAGAGCAGATCGACATGACGACAGCCGCCGAGGTCGCCGGGCGTCCCCTTTCGGGTTGGTCACGTGACACCCGCTGGGGCACCTGGTACGCCCTGGGCCTGGGGTCCGGCCCGGGGTCTGCCGACAGATCGCCGCTGGGCGCGCTGCGGATCGACCGTGCCCTGCTCGCGCCGGAAGGAGCACGCGAGCGGCTCGCGGCCGAGGTGCTCGCCGTGGTCAAGCTCCGGCTGCCCGGTGTGCTGGGCACGATCGACCTCGTGGCGGAGGCCGGGGAGGTGTGGCTGATCACCGCCCGCCCGCCGGCTCCCACCCTCGCGGACGTCCTGGCCGCCGACGGACCCCGACCGGACGCGGGGAGCGTGGCAAGCGTCCTCAACGAGACCGCGCAGACACTGCTCGCGCTGCACGCGGCCGGACTGACCCATGGATCGCTCACTCCGGAAAGTGTCGTACTCGCACCGGACGGCACCGCCCTGCTCGCCGAGTCGGCGCTGGGCGCCGCGCTGGGCGACGACGTGCCCATGGACTCCGCCCGGCGCGAGGACATCGCCGCGTGGGCCGCCCTCGCCCTGACACTCGGCAACGCCTGGGCGACGGCGGGCACACCGGCGGCGGACCTCTTCGCCCGCTGCTCCGGCACCGCCGAGTCCGACGGCCTCGCCGCCGCCCGCGCCGCGCTCATCGAAGGGCGTGCGGTGCTCCCCGCGGGCTTCCTGCAGCGAACCGCGCTGCGCGCGGCGGCAGCCGAGGGACGCCCGGACATCACTCCGCCGACGACGGAGGACGCACCGCCCGCCGCGGGGGACACGACCGGCGCCCCGGCCCCGGACCCGGAGGTCACGATCCCTGCCGCGGCCGCGGTCCCGGAGGTCACGATCCCGGCGTCGGGCGGCGGAGTCGGGCGCCCTGCGGTGTCGGACGAGCAGGTCACGGTCCCCGGACGGGGTGACCGAGCCCCGCGTACCGCCGCCTCGGACGAGCAGGCCACCGTGCTGGGCAAGCGACACCGCACCCCGGACACGTTTCGTGCTCCGGCCTCGGAAGGGGATGGGGACGGTGACATCCTGCTGCGCTTCGGCCCCGGCGTCCCGCTCGACGAGCAGGAGAACCTCCGCGCCCTGTGGCGGGCCACCGCTCCGGCGCCGGCGCGCGGTCGCCGCCAACGCGCCTGGCTCTGGGCGACCGTGGCGCTGACAGCCGTCGCCGTCGTGCTCTGGCTGTTGCTGCTGCGCCCGACCCCCTCACCGACTGTCACGGCCGCCGAAGTGCAGGCGCCCACGCAGCAGTTGCACTGCGGCCAGACCGCCGATGTCATCGGTGTCATGACCACCGACGGCCGCGGCGGCCCGGTGACCTACCGCTGGCTGCGCAGCGACGGACACGACTCCGGTGAACTGATCGACACGGCCCGCCGTGGCGACCCTGAGGTCACCGTTCACCTCCGCTGGACGGTCCGCGGCCCCGGCCGCTTCCAGGGCACCGCCCGCCTCCAGGTCCTCAACGGCCGGGGCACAGCCCAAGGAGGCGCCCCGGTCGAAGCGGAGGGCACCTTCAGATACTCCTGCCCCTGATGCCTGAAGGACACAGCCCGCAGCGCCCCCGGTCCGGACACCGGCACGCCGACCGGCGATCGGGGTAACAGCAGGTCGGTCCACGTACATGTCGGATTCCCGCCAGCCCGGCCCCCTCCGGTGGCCGATGCTGGAGGCATGCGGAACGGGATGCACACCGACAGGGAGCGTTGCGTGCGCGCCGTCCAGTCCAAGGACGCGCGCTTCGACGGCTGGTTCTTCACGGCGGTCCTGACCACGCGGATCTACTGCCGTCCGAGCTGTCCGGTGGTGCCGCCCAAGCCGGAGAACATGACGTTCTACCCGAGCGCGGCCGCCTGCCAGCAGGCCGGATTCCGGGCCTGCAAGCGGTGCCGCCCGGACACCAGCCCCGGCTCGCCCGCGTGGAATCAGCGCGCCGACCTCGTGGCCCGCGCCATGCGGCTGATCGCCGACGGCGTCGTCGACCGCGAGGGCGTGCCCGGACTCGCGGCCCGCCTCGGTTACAGCACCCGCCAGATCGAGCGCCAGCTCCTCGCCGAACTCGGCGCCGGACCCCTGGCACTGGCCCGGGCCCAGCGCGCCCAGACCGCCCGGCTGCTCATCGAGACGACCGCGCTGCCGATGGCGGAGATCGCGTTCGCGGCCGGCTTCTCCTCGATCCGCACCTTCAACGACACCGTCCGTGAAGTGTTCGCGCTCTCCCCGAGCGAGCTGCGCAACCGTCTCCCGAAGAAGACGGTGATCGCCCCCGGCACGCTGAGCCTGCGACTCCCCTTCCGGGCCCCGCTCAACCCCGACAACCTCTTCGGCCACCTCGCCGCCACCGCCGTACCCGGCGTGGAGGAGTGGCGCGACGGCGCGTACCGGCGCACGCTCCGGCTGCCGTACGGCCATGGGATCGTGGCGCTGACCCCGCAGACCGACCATGTCGCGTGCCGCCTCACCCTCAGTGACATGCGTGACCTGCCGGTCGCCATCAGCCGCTGCCGCCGCATGCTCGACCTGGACGCCGACCCCGTCGCGGTCGATGACCAGTTGCGCACGGATCCGGTGCTGGCACCCCTGATCGACAAGGCCCCCGGCCGCCGGGTGCCGCGTACCGTCGACGAGGCCGAGTTCGCCGTACGGGCCGTCCTGGGCCAGCAGGTCTCCACTGCCGCCGCCCGCACCCATGCGGCCCGACTGGTCACCGCGCACGGCGAACCCGTCGAGGACCCCGAGGGCGGCCTGACCCATCTCTTCCCGGCCCCCGAGGCGCTGGCCGCGCTCGACCCCGAGTCGCTGGCGATGCCGCGCACCCGCCGTACGACCTTCACCACGCTGGTCGGCCAACTCGCCGACGGAACACTCAGCTTGGGCGTGGAGAGCGACTGGGAGGAGAGCCGCGCCCGGCTCCTGTCCCTGCCCGGCTTCGGCCCCTGGACGGTCGACGTGATCGCGATGCGCGCCCTCGGTGACCCCGACGCCTTCCTGCCGACCGACCTCGGCATCCGACGCGCCGCACAGGAGCTGGGCCTGCCGTCCACCCCGGCCGCCCTCACGGCACGCGCGGCGGCCTGGCGGCCGTGGCGGGCGTATGCGGTCCAGTACCTGTGGGCGAC
This sequence comes from Streptomyces sp. NPDC001634, assembly GCF_040298185.1. Classification (NCBI taxonomy): domain Bacteria; kingdom Bacillati; phylum Actinomycetota; class Actinomycetes; order Kitasatosporales; family Streptomycetaceae; genus Streptomyces; species Streptomyces sp. NPDC001634. Next base: position 6,901 of record NZ_JBEOZU010000046.1, read on the forward strand.
GGACAGTCACCCGATCAACTTCCTCCCGGTCTGAGGAAATCCAAGGACACTCATGAAGCAGCACACAGTCATCGACAGCCCGTACGGCCCGCTCACCCTCGTCGCCACGGAGGGCGTCCTGTCCGGCCTCTACATGGCCGGCCAGCGTCACCGCCCGCCCGAGGAGACCTTCGGCGACCGCGACGACACGCCCTTCCGCGTGGCGGCCGACCAGCTGCAGGCGTACTTCTCCGGCGAGTTGAAGGAGTTCACCCTCGAACTACGCCTGGAGGGCACACCGTTCCAGCGCAGCGTCTGGGAACAGCTGCGGCTGATCCCCTACGGCGAGACCCGCTCGTACGGCGAACTCGCCGATGCCCTGGGCAGTCCGGGCGCCTCGCGCGCGGTCGGACTGGCCAACGGCAAGAACCCCATCGGCATCATCGTGCCCTGCCATCGCGTCGTCGGCGCGAATGGCAGCCTGACGGGTTACGGCGGCGGCCTGGACCGCAAGAAGCGTCTGCTGGACTTCGAGAGCGGCGCGGCGCTCTTCTGAGCCCGCGCACGACCCAGCAGGGGGATTGCCGGAACCGCCGGGGCCGCAGCCGGTCGGCCGAGTTCGACATGCCGCTTGTGCGTGAGGCTGGTATCAAGATCACGTGGGACGCGAAGGCATGCGCGCCACCTCCGCACCACCTCGGAAGGAAGAACCGTGCCGGCCAGGAACGTCATCGTCAACCGCGCCGCTCTCAAGCACCACGTCACCTACGCCCTGCGTCACCCGGGGCGGGTCCCGAGCCACCTGGCCCGCGCCGCCCGGGACCTGTGGCTGAGCCATCGCGAGCCGGACCACATCTCCTACTACCGCGAGGTGATGCGGTCCGACACCCGCGCCGGACCGGACGCGGCGGTCGGCAGCCGCAGCCGTGAGCGGTGGCTGGTGCTGGGAGCGATGCAGTTCGATTACCTGCTCGGCCACGGCCTGCGTCCGCAGCACCGCATGCTGGAGATCGGGTGCGGCAATCTGCGCGCAGGCTGGCGGTTCATCCGTCACCTGGAGCCCGGGCACTACTACGGCATCGACATCTCACCGGACATCCTCTTCGCCGCGCACGACACGATTGTGGAGATGGGCCTGCAGACACGGCTCCCCACGCTGACCCCGGTACGCGATCTGACGCTGCGGTTCCTGCCCGATGCCCACTTCGACGTGGTGCACGCCCACAGCGTCTTCTCGCACTCGCCGCTGCCGGTCATCGACGAGTGCCTGGCCAACGTCGGCCGGGTGCTCGCGCCGGGCGGCTGGTTCGACTTCACCTTCGGCCGCACGGAGAACACCGAGCACCACGTGCTGCGGGAGGACTTCTACTACCGCACCGAGACACTCGTCGCCCTTGCGGCGAACCACGGCCTGAAGGCCCACTTCATGGAGGACTGGGAGAAGCTGCCGCACGGCCAGTCCAAGATCCGTGTCACCCGGGTCTAGGCGGCGGCTTCCCCGAGCCGGCGCAGCAGCTTGGGCAGGGCGGTGCCGATGGGCTCTCGTACGACCTCGTCGGCGCGGTCGTCGTACGGTGTCGGTTCGGCGTTGACGATGATCAGCCGTGCCCCGTGGTCGGTGGCCACTCCCGCGAGCCCGGCGGCGGGCTGCACCTGGAGGCTGCTGCTGACCGCGATGAACACCTGGCATGCCTTGGTGATCGCGACGGCCTGGCCCAACACCACCGGGTCGAGCCGTTCGCCGAACATCACCGTGGCCGACTTGAGGATCCCGCCGCACTCCAGGCACGGCGGATCGTCCTCCCCGGCCTCGACCCGGGCGAGCGCGTCCTCCATGGGCCCGCGCGCATGACACTTCGTGCACACCACGCTGCGGGCGGTGCCATGCAGCTCCAGCACCTTGCGGACGGGCATCCCGGCGAGCTGGTGCAGCCCGTCCACGTTCTGCGTGATCACCCGCACCGGCACCCCGGACCGCTCCAGCTCGGCCACGGCCCGGTGCGCGGCGTTGGGCTCGGCCTTCAGCGTCCGGTTCTTGCGCCGCATCTGCCATGAGCGCCGCCGGACCTCCGGATCGCCCATGTAGTACTCGTACGTCACGAGCTTCTCGGCCTCCGGATCGCGCCGCCACAGCCCGTTGGGCCCGCGATAATCAGGGATTCCGGAGTCACAAGGCATTGGTAGATGTAACGCCTCTGGAGCCAGATAACTCTGGCGATGCGGCCGCCTCACCCCAGCGTCAGCTGGCTGAGAAGGCGATTGCTCAACTCTCGTACTCGCGGTGCATTGTGGTGGGGAATGCTGGTTTCTGTGCGGGTCGCGCTACACCCGCCGGAGCTAGACTGTTTGTCCGTCTAGTCCCAACGGGGGAGGGATCATGGCGAGTTATTCGGGTGGCCCCGATCCCCGGCTCACGTTCATCCATCCGGCACACCTGTATGGTTCCCCCCTCCGCCTCACTGGCGTCCGGTCGGTTCTGGGCCGGGATCCGGGCTGCGACATCCGGATCGATGATCCATACGTGAGCGCCAGGCACGCCGTGCTGAGTCGTTCGGGGCTGAACGTGGTGTTGGAGGATCTCGGGTCCGCCAACGGCACCTTGGTGAACGACCGCCCTTTACATGCTCCATGGACGCTGCGCGACGGTGACGTACTCACCTTGGGGAATGTGAGTATCCGATACGACGGGTACGGCACGGCCCCGCAGAGGCGCGAGGCCGTGCAGAGCACCCTTCTGATGCCGGCGGTGAACCGCGCTCCTCGATTCGACGTGAGTCAGCAGCATGGCGCGAACATCAACAACGTCGGTGGGCACCAATATATCGATCAACGACAGGAGAGCTTCCTCCGGCAGATCGCCGCAGCTCGCACCAGAGCCCGAAGGCTCATTCTGCTCGGCTTCATGCTCTTCCTGGGCGGCTTTGCCGTCTTCGCGTGGGGCGTCTTGCGCCTCATGGGGCGCATCGGTGAGCCCATACCCAACGACCCCAATCAGTGGCCGGGGCTGCAGGACATGTTCGGCAGAGAGATCAACGGCATACCAGTGTTTCTTCTTGGTTGGGCAGGTGCTCTCCTGGGTGCCTTCCTTATGGCCATTGGGCTGGTGATGCACATTATCGCCGCTTCCCGTCAGCGTTCGTTCGATGCGGCTTCTCGGCGCTACTGACTCACGCGAGAGGACCTCCAGTGACTTTTAACATCGGCAGTCAGCAAGGCAACATCAACAATGTCGCCGGTAACCAGACCATCCACGGGGGCCAGCACGGCGACTTCACCGCGGTGACGGATCCTCAGGCCCTGCTCGGTCAATTGCGCGCGGAACTCGACCGCCTCGGCCTCCCACCCCAAGTCGCCAGCCAGGTGAACGGTGAGGTTGCTTCCCTCGGTACCGAACTCGGCTCTCCGTCTCCAGATCGCCCCACCGTTGCCCAACGCTTGCTTCAGATCATCAGGCTGGTGACCACTGCAGGTGCTGTGGTCACCGCGGGCGGATCACTCGCAGGGGTACTGTCCTCGTTTGCCGCCTAGTTGGGGCCGATCGGTGACTCTGTCGTCCGTGCCATCACACGGTAGCGCTCCGGAGCTCTCAGGGCTGAGCGTGTCGAGCTTGATCGAGACTTCGGTTGTTGTTCGGCCTTGTCTGTCACAATGCGCAATTCGCAAGGGGGACATAAACGTGACCATCACCAACTTCGCTTACTCCCCGTACCGTTGACCATCAGCCGTGGCACCACGTTGACCTGGGCAAGCGGCGATTCGGCTAGGACTTGTCCGGGCGATCAAGTGACTGCCTGCTGTTCGGATCGTTGATGGGCGTGCGTACACCCACTACTCAAGTCGCGTGTAGGCGTGCGTGCGGCTTTCCAGCCCCTGCGGGTTAGGAGCGTAGACGGCGAGCATGCGGGCGTACTCAGGCGCCCAGTAGCGACCGACGCTCCCGGCCGGGACCCGGACGACGTCGCCTGTGACCGCCTCGACGGTCTCCCTGTCGCATGCGATGAACAGATGGCCTTCCAGGACGTAGTTGAACTCGTCGTGCGGATGCTCGTCCGTCCATGACTCGCCCCGCAGTTCCCACTCCATGAGGGCAACTCCCGGTCGACGGCCCTCGCCCGGCGGCACGAAGGCGTGCCCTTTGGGCCATTCCCCCCGGCGAACGAGGGGGCTGGAGGGGTACTTCTGCGGTGCCATCGTCTGTCCCTTCCCCATCAGCATGCGTACGGCGACGTCAGCCGCACTCTTCGGCATCGACGACGTTGTTCAGCAACGTGGTCGTGAGTCACCTTAAGTGGGCGGTTGGTTGCGCAATAAAAAACGAACCTCTCATTAGGGAACAGAATGTGGACTGCGACGTCAAGACTCCAGGACGAAGTTGCGGCGTGCGGGTGCCAGCCGGCTGAACTCTCGCCCAGTTCCTCCGTGCACACACCGAACCCTGGAGCCACCCGCTCCCACAGGTCATCCGGAACAAGATCAGCACACACCCGGACAGCCTGCCCACCAAGATCGTCGGGCTCAAGAGCGCAGTTCGACTCATTCTGAACCGATCAGACTGGGCGTTTCGCCCCTAATTCCGCAGGTCAGGTAGCGAAGACGGGCGGCACGTACCTGCTGGCCGACCGCTTCACCCTAGGCTGACGAACCGTCGGATCAGGATGCCGCCGCCCCGGACGGGGCGGCGGCATTGAGCTTCACACCTTGATACAGGGCGTCATGCCCGTGGTTGTGCCTGGCGCTCGCGAAGGATGGCAACGCCGTCTCCATCGAGCGCATCGAGGTAGGACGCGCGACCGGCCATCGCCATGATCAGGGCCAGGGTCGTGCCGGACACGCGTGGCCCCTCGCCGGTGGTGAAGGGGCTGTCGGTGGCGGTCAGGCGCAGTTCGCGGATGCGGGTCTTGGTGAAGACGGGCAGATCGGTGCGCTGGTAGTAGTCGGCCAGGGTGGTCAACGTGCGGACGGGGTAGTCGCGTTCGATGCCGAGCGGCCGGCGGATGTCCTCGCCGTGCACGATGGTCTCGCCGAGCATGGCCACGGTCGAGGGGATCGGCTTCGTCGTGCGGGTGGCCACTCGGCGGAACCGGTCGAGCGTCTCGGCCGGGGTAGCGCCCAGCTGTTCGGCCAGCCGCATGGCGACCTGCTTGTCGAAGTCGAAGCGGCAGCGGATCACGCCCGCCATCCACCGCACCGGGTTGAGGCCGGCCGCCGAGGTCAGGTGCGCGAGCACCTCACGAACGGTGAGCCCCTCGCACAGCGACGGGGTGGCCCACTGATGGTCGGTCAGCTGCGCGAGGTCGGCGGCCAGGGCGGTCCGCTCGGTGTGGATCAGTGGCCAGGTTCCGGTGGCGGGTGTCGTCATGGGGGTGATGCTCCTGTGCGGTGGTCGGGCGGGCAGGGGACCGGTCAGCGGCTGATTAGGCCGACGTGGTTGCCGTCGAGATCGGTGAAGACGGCGACGCGGCTGGCGGGCGTGTCGGTCGGGGAGAGGATTCGGGTGGCGCCGAGCCGCTCGGCGAGGGCGAGCGCGGCATCGACGTCGTCGACCGGGAAGTAAGCGACGAGCCCGGTGTACGGGCTGTCCGGGCCCGCCTGCCCGACCCCGCCGGTCGGTCGGCCGTCCTCGTCGCCGACCAGGGCGTAGGTGTCGTCCAGCACGTGGACCGGCCAGCCGAACAGCTCCTGGTAGAAGCGGCGGGCGCGCAGCGCGTCGGGAGTGGAGATGTCGAACCAGGCGGCACTGCTCATCGGGGTCTCCTCGGGGTGTCGGAAACGATCGGTCGAAGAGGTGACTCCCGGAGTGGGGCAGAATCGTCCCTCGTGGGCGAGGAAATTTCGGCGGGATCCGCGACGGGAGACCTGGCCAGGGCGCGCGAGGGGGACGACGCCGCGTTCACCCGCCTGGTGGCGCCGCTGCGCCGGGAGCTGCACGCGCACTGCTACCGGATGCTCGGGTCGACCCACGACGCGGACGATGCACTGCAGGAGGCGCTGCTGCGGGCCTGGCGGGGCCTGGACCGCTTCGAGGGGCGTAGTTCACTGCGCGCCTGGCTGTACACCGTGGCCACCCGCACCTGCCTGGACGCCGTCGACCGGCGCGGCAGGCGGGCGATGCCCATCGACCTCGGCCCGGCCAGCGACCACGCGGTGGTCGACGCCACCCCGCTGACCGAGGTCGCCTGGCTGGGCCCCTACCCCGACGCGGGCCTGCCCGCCGGCCCGGCCGGACCGGCCGCGCGGTACGAGCAGCGCGAGGCCGTCGAACTCGCCTTCGTCGCGGCCATGCAGCACCTGTCAGGCAACCAGCGGGCCGCGCTGCTCCTGTTCGACGTGCTCGGCTTCTCCGCCGCCGAGATCGCCACCATGATGGACACCTCCACCACCTCGGTGAACTCCGCCCTCGCCCGCGCCCGTCGACTGCTCGCCGAGCGGGTCCCGGCGCGCTCGCAGCAGCAGACCCTGCGCAAGCTCGGCGACGCCCGGGTCCGCGAGACCGTCACCGCCTTCGCCACCGCCCTGGAAAGCGGCGACGCCGACGCCCTGGTCGCCCTGCTCACCGAGGACGTCGCCTGGTCGATGCCGCCGCTGGCCCAGTGGTACCGGGGCCGGGCCGCCGTCATGGACTTCGCCGTTGAGGTCCCGCTCACCCGCTGCCCGAGCTGGCGCTACCACCTCACTTCGGCGAACGGCCAACCGGCAGTGGCCTTCTACGTGGGCGCGAGCCGGTCGGCCCCGCACCTCGCGTGGTCGATCACGGTGCTGACCCTGCGCGGCGAGCTCGTCGAAGGCCTCACCTCGTTCCTGGGCGCGGAGCACGTGCAGCGGTTCGGGCTGCAGACGGAGTGGGCTTGAGCCAACGTCAGCCCCCGAGGCCCCCAGGGTGTGGCTACGGCCGGGACCATTGAGCATGGAGGCCAGACGACGGCGTTTCCCATTCTGGAACGATCAGTTTCTGAAACGATCAGTTAGGCGTTTACCGAGTTCGGATCACGAGTCTGGACGTTCTGCTGCCCTGGCTGGATCCGGGGCGGTAGAGAGGCGGGATGGCTCGGGGTGATCTCACGGACGACGAGTGGGCGGTGATTGAGCCGTTGCTGCCGCAGCAATACGGGTCCTAGTCGCTCTGCTCGCCGAGCGCGCGCAGCAGGGCGGGCAGCGCGGTGCCGATGGGTTCCCGGATCACCTCGTCGGCGCGGTCGTCGTACGGTGTCGGTTCGGCGTTGACGATGATCAGCCGTGCCCCGTGGTCGGTGGCCACTCCCGCGAGCCCGGCGGCGGGCTGCACCTGGAGGCTGCTGCCGACCGCGATGAACACCTGGCATGCCTTGGTGATCGCGACGGCCTGGCCCAACACCACCGGGTCGAGCCGTTCGCCGAACATCACCGTGGCCGACTTGAGGATCCCGCCGCACTCCAGGCACGGCGGATCGTCCTCCCCGGCCTCGACCCGGGCGAGCGCGTCCTCCATGGGCCCGCGCGCATGACACTTCGTGCACACCACGCTGCGGGCGCTGCCATGCAGCTCCAGCACCTTGCGGACGGGCATCCCGGCGAGCTGGTGCAGCCCGTCCACGTTCTGCGTGATCACCCGCACCGGCACCCCGGACCGCTCCAGCTCGGCCACGGCCCGGTGCGCGGCGTTGGGCTCGGCCTTCAGCGTCCGGTTCTTGCGCCGCATCTGCCATGAGCGCCGCCGGACCTCCGGATCGCCCATGTAGTACTCGTACGTCACGAGCTTCTCGGCCTCCGGATCGCGCCGCCACAGCCCGTTGGGCCCGCGATAATCAGGGATTCCGGAGTCGGTGGAGATACCGGCGCCGCTCAGGATGGCGACGAGGGGCTTGGTCATGCCACCGAGGGTAGGACGGGTGATTCCGTTGCGGCGAACGGATAAACGGACTCGGTCGTGCGGGGTCAGTGATCACCACCCTCGGAAACGGCCTGGGGTTGCCACTGCATAACCGCAGGGGCGGTGGCCGGCTACTGCTCCGCCCCACCTTGCGGCGAGCCGGCATCTTGGCTCTGGTCCTGGCCCTGGGGTGTCTCTCCCTGTCCGGTCTCGTGGGTGGGTGTCGTCGACTCTGTGGGGCCTTGCGGCGAGCTGGTCTCCTGGCCTTGAGGAGTTGCTTCCTGCCCGGCCTGGTAAGTGGGTGTCGTCGACTCTGTGGGGCCTTGCGGCGAGCTGGTCTCCTGGCCTTGAGGAGTTGCTTCCTGCCCAGTCTGGTGGGTGGGTGTCGTCGGCTCCGTGGGAACCTGCTGCTCGCCGGTCTGCTGACCCTGAGCAGTCACAGCCGGCAACTGGGGCTGCTCCTTGAGCAGCTGCTGGATCCGCATTCCCTGCGCTTGCCGAATCTTTTGTATTTCCTCGATCCCTGGCTTCATTATCGCCTGCAGTGCGGAGGACCCAGGCCCCCCATATAGCGCGGCGTTCTGCCATCCGGATCGCCATCCGGCGTAGTACTTGAACTCATCCACAGTGTGGCCTTGGGCAGAGGGGATCGGAGCGGCACTGATCGGCTTGCCGGCCGCCTCTGCCGCTTCTCCCGCGGAGTAACCGGCCTGATAGGGGCTGGGGGGTGTTGGCTCGACATAGTGGCTGCTCGGGGCCGCTGTCAGCGCCGGGGCCGGTGCGGCCGAGGCATGTGAGGCAAGGCTCGGCGAAACCACCAGGGACACCACGAGTCCCGGGCCGAGCAGAAGGAACAATTGCTTGGCACGCACGACGCTCTCCTTTCACTGGAGCGTCCTTCGAAGGCGGCGCGTCGAGCCAAGCTCAAATTGCTGTGTCGCGGGGTGGTTTCTTTGCGGCCTGTGGAGTGAATCAAGTGCGGCACCTATGGAGAACCCGCAACACCTCACGCACCGCCGAGCCGCTGCTCAATCTCACCAGCTGCCCGGTTGAACCAGTAATAAAGCACTCGGTTTCGAGAAATAGAGTTCTTTGCTGTTCAGCCTTGCGCGCGGCAGCGTGCGACGCAAGAGTGCGGGCGTGTACAGGCGGGGATCCCCGCCAGTCAGCCGGCCCGGTGGCCGTTCTCCAGCTCCACCGTCCCTGTGCCCTCCGCCAGGACATCGAGCGCGGCCAGGACACGCAGGCCCAGCGTGCCCGGCAGATACTCGGAGAGCTCCTCGCGCGGCACGAGCCGCCAGGACAGCAGTTCCTCCTCCTGCAGTCGGATCGCCTTGAGGTCCTCCTCGCGGAGGACCCCTCCGTCGTACAGATACGCCACCAGCGGCGGCCGGGCCGTTCCGTGCACCCAGTCCACCGCGAGGAGACGGCCGAGCTCGACGTCGAGGCCGATCTCCTCCGCGGTCTCGCGCCGGGCGCCCTGCCGTGGCGTCTCGCCGGTGTCCGACTCGATCGTCCCGCCGGGGAGGGCCCACCCGTCGCGGTAGTTGGGCTCGACGAGCAGCACCCGGCCCTCGGTGTCGCGGAAGAGCGCCGCGGCACCGGCCAGGATGCGGGGGAGGGACGCGATGTAGGTGGCGAAGTCCGGAGTGGTCATTGAGGAAGGGTAACCAGTCGGCGCAGTCGCTCCCCGGATACGCAGCCCGGCTGCCGGGAAGTGGCAGACCAGGCTCAGGGGTTCGTCGACCGGCTCGGTCAAGCGCGGGTTGTCCGGTTCGTACGCCGCCTGGTGCCGCAGCACTTCGGCCATCCACGCGTCTCCGCGTCCCAGCCGGGCATCGGCGCACAGACACCCGGCTCGCGGAACAGCATCCACGCACCGTTGAGCTCACGGGACGGCCGGGGAGAGCCGAGTACGGCCACGGCTCACCTACGACTCACTTACGACTCAGTCGGCTCCGGCCTCCGCCAGCCGTACCGTCCGTTCCGCCAGCTCGCTGATACGGGCGCCGTCGAAGCCGAAGACGGCGCTGCGGACCGTGTCCTCCAGGGGGTCCTTCCACTGGGCGGGGATGGCCTGCGCCCCGCCCAGGACGCCCGCGACCGAGCCCGCGGTAGCGCCGTTGGAGTCGGTGTCCAGGCCGCCGCGGACGGTCAGGGTGATCGTCCGGGTGAAGTCTCCGTCGCCGTACAGGAGCCCGGCGGTGAGGACCGCCGCGTTCGGAACGGTGTGGATCCAGCCGAGCCCGGCCGTCTCCCCGGACAGGGTGTCGAGCGTCTCCTCCCAGCTCATCCGGGTCTCGTGGAGCGAGATCACCCGGCGTACGGTGCGGGCGAGGCGGCTGCTGGCAGGGATCACCGTCAGCGCCGTGTCCAGGGTGTGGCGGACCGTGGGAGCGGTGAACGCCGCCGAGACCAGTGCCGCCGCCCACATCGCCCCGTACACCCCGTTCCCGGTGTGGGACAGGACCGCGTCCCGGCGGGCCAGCGAGGCGGCGCGGCGCGGGGCGCCCGGGGAGGTCCAGCCATAGATGTCGGCGCGGATCAGGGCGCCGATCCACTCCTGGTAGGGGTTGTCGTACGTGGCCGTCAGCGGTGGCTTGAGGCCGTTGGCGAGATTGCGGTATGCGGCGCGCTCGGCCGTGAACGTCTGCAGATACGGCAGCCGCAGCAGCCACAGTTCGCCGACCTGCTCGGTGCTGAAGTCGAAGCCGTGCGTCTCCAGCAGGTCGAGTCCGAGGATCGAGTAGTCGACGTCGTCGTCGCGGCAGCTGCCGTGGATGCGGCCGCGCACGCACTGGCGCCACTCGGGGCGCAGCTCGAAGCCGTCGGCCTCGGTGGCGGGCTCGGGCAGATAGTCGGTGAGCGGCAGGGCCGAGGCCTGCCGCAGATAGCGGTCGATGCGGTCCCGCGTCCACAGGTCGCCCTGCTCGACCGGCTTGCCGAGCATGTTGCCCGCGATCCGGCCCAGCCAGCCGCCGAGGACGCGGTCGGCGAGATCCGTGCCCACAGGGGTCATGGCTCCGGTTTACCCAATTCCGCGGGTGGCCGCGAGGTGTCCCGTGGGCCGGACGGGGCATGACGGCGGAGGCGTCCTCCGGTTAAGGTCGCAGCGGCGCGACTGCCTTGACATGCGCAAGGCTTGGAGAGCAAGGGGAGTGCACGTGGCGGACGCTGCAGTGAACGACACCCGAACGGCACAGCGGGTGCTCATCGCCGCGGACAAGTTCAAGGGGTCGCTGACGGCCGTACAGGTCGCGGAGCGGGTGACGACGGGGCTGCGCAGAGTCGTGCCGGGCCTGGAGATCGAGGCGCTGCCCGTGGCCGACGGCGGCGACGGAACGGTGGCCGCGGCGGTCGCGGCCGGATTCGAACGACGTGAGGCACTGGTCGCGGGTCCGCTCGGCCAGGAGGTGACGGCGGCGTTCGCGCTGCGCGGCGACACCGCGGTCGTGGAGATGGCGGAGGCGAGCGGGCTGCAGCGGCTGCCGGCCGGGGTCTTCGCACCGCTGACGGCTTCCACGTACGGTTCCGGGGAACTGCTGCGGGCCGCGCTGGACGCCGGGGCGCGGACGATCGTGTTCGGGGTCGGTGGGAGTGCGACGACGGACGGGGGCGCGGGCATGCTGTCCGCGCTGGGCGCGCGCTTCCTGGACAGGCAGGGCGAGCCGGTGACCCCGGGCGGCGGAGGACTGGCGGAACTCGCCCGCGCCGACCTGTCGGGCCTGGACCCGCGGCTGTCCTCGGTGGACCTGGTGCTCGCGAGCGACGTCGACAATCCGCTGACCGGGCCGAAGGGCGCGTCGGCGGTCTACGGGCCGCAGAAAGGTGCGTCGCCGGACGAGGTGGAGGCACTGGATGTGGCGCTCGCGCACTACGCGAAGGTGCTGGAGGAGGCGATCGGGCCCAGGGCGGCGGAGTACGCCACGTCTCCGGGCGCGGGCGCGGCCGGTGGCATCGGGTATGGCGCGCTCCTGCTGGGCGCCCGCTTCCGGCCCGGTATCGAGGTCATGCTGGACGTCCTGGGCTTCCAGCCGGCGCTGGAGCGGGCCTCGCTGGTGATCACGGGCGAGGGCTCGCTGGACGAGCAGACGCTGCACGGCAAGGCCCCGGCGGGGGTCGCCGCGGCCGCGCGGGCGGCCGGCAAGGAGGTCGTGGCGGTCTGCGGCCGCCTGGCGCTGCCGCCGGAGGCTCTGGGCAGGGCGGGCATCCGGCGGGCGTACCCGCTCACGGAGGTCGAGCCGGACGTCGCGAAGTGCATCGCGGATGCGGGGCCGATCCTGGGGCGGGTGGCGGAACGGATCGCCCGGGACTTCCTGGTCTGACCCGGGCTTCCCTCGCCCCCGCCGCCCCTGCCCGTCCCATCCCAGGGGCTCCGCCCCTTCGACCCCACCAGGGGGCTCCGCCCCTTGGCCCCCGGCGGGGATTGCGTCCCCTGCACCCCTGCGCGGGCTGCGTCCCTTCGTGGCGTCCGGGGGCTTCGCCCGTTTGGTGACTGGTGGGGGCTGCGTCCGCTGCAAGCATGCGCGGGGTTGTGTCCCGTCGTTGCCTTCGGGGATTGGGTCCCCCTGCGCGTTTGTGGGAGCTTTGCCTCTTCGGCATCGCGGGGTTGCGTCCCTTGCCCTTGCTCGGGGCTCCGCCCCTTCGACCCCACCAGGGGGCTCCGCCCCTTGGCCCCCGGCGGGGACTGCGTCCCCTGCGCCCTTGCCGGGGCTCCGCCCCTTCCGCCCGGCGGGGGCTGCGTCCGCGTGCACCCCGCTGGGGCTCTGTCTCTTCGGCGCGGCGGGGCTGTGTCGCGTGCACGCTGCGCGGGGCTTCGCCCCATCAGGGCCCGTAGGGACTGCGTCTCCTCCACCCCTGCCCGGGGCTTCGCCCCTTCAGGGCCCACCGAGACCCCCTCCCCGCGCCTCCGCCCCTGGCCCCGGCGGGAGACTCCGTCCCCTGTACCCCTGGCGGGGCTCGCCGCTGTGTCCCTGGCGGGGCTCGCCGCTGTGCCCCTGGCGGGGCTGGCCGCTGTGCCCCTGGCGGGGCTGGCCGCTGTACCCCTGGCGGGTCCCGCCCCTGCACCCTCCGTGGGGTCCCGCCCCTGCACCCTCCGTGGGGGCCCGCCCCTGTACCCCCCCGGGGGGCCCGCCCCTGCACCCCCCGCGGGGCCCGCCCCAGCCCCCGTTGCGGGGGTCGGCCCCCGGAGGGGCCGGTGGCTGCCGGAGCTCCACTCCTCAAACGCACCGGAAGGGCTCTACTTCACGAGCTGGATTGCTCCAGCCCGGCCAGGCACACACCAGCCCGTCCGGCGTTCGACGACGAGGCCGTCAGGCCGGAGCGGGGGTCTGGGGGCGGCAGCCCCCCGGGCACCAAACGAAAGGGCCCCGAACCGCTCGGTTCGGGGCCCTCGGCGTCGTAGGACCGCTACGGCAGCTGCGCCGCACGCGCCTCGCGGCGGTTGTCGCGGAAGTTGTTCACGCGGCGCGCCGTCGCGAACAGCGGGATCACCGCGCCCATGACCAGCTGCAGCGCGCAACCCGTCTGGAGCAGCAGCTGGCCGCTCGGGGCGTCGAAGGCCCAGGCCGCCAGGAGACCCATCGACAGGACGATCCAGGTCAGCATCGCCACCGCCAGGCGGCCCCGCGGCTTCGGGTACTCCACCCGGCTCACCATCAGCCACGCAGTGCCCAGAATCGCCAGCAGCGTGGCGAAGAACGGCAGCTCCAGCAACACGATCGAGACGACCGTCAGCGCGCCGAACGGTGAGGGCATGCCCTGGAACATGCCGTCCTTCATCGTCACGCACGAGAAGCGTGCGAGACGCAGGACCACCGCCAGCAGCACCACGATCGCGCCCAGCGCCGCCACTCGCTGGTGCGCGTCGTCCGCCACCATGCCGTAGACCAGGACGAAGTACGCCGGGGCCAGCCCGAAGCTGATCAGGTCCGAGAGGTTGTCCAGCTCCGCGCCCATCGGAGAGGAGCGCAGCTTCCTCGCCACCAGGCCGTCGAACAGGTCGAAGACCGCGGCGCAGAGCATGAGGATGACCGCCGTCGCCGCGCTGTGGCGCGCCATGCCCGCCGACTCGTCGTTGCCCGTCAGGTGCGGGATCAGGATCCCGGTGGTGGTGAAGTACACCGCCATGAAGCCGCACGTGGCGTTACCGAGAGTGAGCGTGTCCGCTATTGAGAGACGGAGCGAGAGAGGCATCTCCTCCTCGTCGTCCACCTCGTCGGCCTCCGGCACCCAGCCGGACTTGGTATCGGGATCAATCACGGTCAAGACGAGTCACCCCAGCCACGGTCTTCTGGCCGACCTCCACCGCGATGTCGACACCCTCAGGAAGGTAGATGTCGACGCGCGAGCCGAAGCGGATCAGACCGATACGGTCGCCCTGCTCGACCTTGGTGCCCTGGGGCACGTACGGCACGATGCGGCGGGCCACCGCGCCGGCGATCTGGATCATTTCGATGTCGCCCAGTTCGGTGTCGAAATGCCAGACTACGCGCTCGTTGTTCTCGCTCTCCTTGTTGAAGGCGGGAACAAAGCCACCCGGGATGTGCTCGACCGACGTGACCGTGCCGGACAGCGGCGCGCGGTTGACGTGGACGTTGAGCGGGCTCATGAAGATCGCGACGCGGGTGCGTCCGTCCCTCCACGGCATGATGCTCTGCACCACACCGTCGGCGGGGGAGATGACCCGGCCCTGGGCGATCTCGCGCTCGGGGTCGCGGAAGAACCACAGCATGCCCGCCGCGAGCGCGGTGGCGGGCACGGCCACGGCCTTGGCGGCGCCGGAGCGGCGCGCCCGGGCCAGGCTGAGTGCTGCGGTGGCAACGGTCGGGAGAAACCACGGCGATGCTCCGCGCGCGAGGCGGACCCGGCCGCGTGGTGCAGAGGTTTGGCTGTGGGGCATGGATGACCTTCGTAGCGGATGATGCCGCGCTTCAACGGGGGACGGCGGCTTTCCGGCGATCGTACCGGTCGCGGACCGCAACTGGGCAAGCCAGGAAGCCGAGTCGGCGGCCGAAGACTGTTGACGGGGTGTGATCTTCTTCGCGAAGAAAACACCCCGTATCAGGATATCTAGCCTTGGAGCCGATACTCTTCGAGCAGTCGGCGGCCGATGATCATTTTCTGGATTTCGGCGGTACCTTCACCGATCAGCAGCATCGGGGCCTCGCGGTAGAGGCGCTCGATCTCGTACTCCTTCGAGAAGCCGTAGCCGCCATGGATCCGGAAGGCATCCTCCACGACCTCCTTGCAGTACTCGGAGGCGAGGTACTTCGCCATTCCTGCTTCGAGGTCGTTTCGTTCCCCGGAGTCCTTTTTGCGCGCTGCGTTCACCATCAAGGCGTGAGCGGCCTCGACCTTTGTGGCCATTTCCGCCAGTTTGAACTGAATGGCCTGGTGCTGTGCGATCGGCTTGCCGAAGGTGTGCCGCTGCTGGGCGTAGGAGACGCCCAGTTCGAAGGCGCGCTGAGCGACACCGCAGCCACGCGCCGCTACGTTCACCCGGCCGACCTCGACCCCGTCCATCATTTGGTAAAACCCACGGCCGGTGACCCCGCCGAGCACCCGATTGGCCGGAATGCGCAGACCGTCCATGATCAGTTCAGTGGTGTCGACACCCTTGTAGCCCATCTTGTCGATCTTCCCCGGGATGGTGAGGCCGGGGCGGACCTCGCCGAAGCCGGGCTCCTTCTCGATCAGGAAGGTCGTCATCGACTTGTGGGGGGCCGTGCCCTCGGGGTGTCCTTCGTCACTCCGGACGAGCACGGCGACGAGCGAGGACGTGCCGCCGTTCGTCAGCCACATCTTCTGACCGTTCAGGACGTACTCGTCGCCGTCCTTGACCGCCTTCGACGTGATCGCCGACACATCGGAGCCCAGACCCGGCTCCGACATCGAGAAGGCGCCCCGGATCTCGCCCAGCGCCATCTTCGGCAGGAAGTACTCCTTCTGCTCCTGCGTGCCGTGCTGCTTGAGCATGTACGCCACAATGAAGTGCGTGTTGATGATGCCGGAGACCGACATCCAGCCGCGGGCGATCTCCTCCACGCACAGCGCGTAGGTGAGGAGTGACTCGCCCAGGCCCCCGTACTCCTCCGGGATCATCAGACCGAACAGGCCCAGCTCCTTGAGGCCGTCGACGATCTGCTGCGGGTACTCGTCGCGGTGCTCCAGCTCGGTTGCGACCGGGATGATCTCCTTGTCCACGAAGTCGCGGACGGTGGAGAGGATCTCCTGCTGGATGTCGGTCAGACCGGCGGTCTGGGCGAGACGGGCCATGGCTTACTTCTCCGTGTTCTTTTCCGCAGGTGCGGTCAGCTCCGGGCGGCCGGGCTGCTCGCCGCCGCGCTCCTTGATGTACGTCTCGGTGGGCACCATCACCTTGCGGCGGAACACGCACACCAGCGTGCCGTCCTGCTTGTAGCCCTTGGTCTCGACATGGACGATGCCGCGGTCGTTCTTCGACTTCGACGGCCACTTGTCGAGCACGGTCGTCTCGCCGTAGATCGTGTCGCCGTGGAACGTGGGCGCCACGTGCTTGAGCGACTCGATCTCCAGGTTGGCGATCGCCTTGCCGGAGACGTCCGGGACGGACATGCCGAGCAGCAGCGAGTAGATGTAGTTGCCCACGACGACGTTCTTGCCGAAGTCCGTCGTCTTCTCCGCATAGTTCGTGTCCATGTGGAGCGGGTGGTGGTTCATGGTGAGGAGACAGAACAGGTGGTCGTCGTACTCCGTGACCGTCTTGCCCGGCCAGTGCTTGTACGTCGCCCCGACCTCGAACTCCTCGTAGGTCCGTCCGAACTGCATCGCGCTCAGGGCTCCTTAGCTGACGGGGATCTCGAACGTGCTGGTGCGCTGCATGCCGGCGGCGCGGCCCTTGCCCGCGATGACCAGCGCCATCTTGCGGCTCGCCTCGTCGATCATCTCGTCTCCGAGCATCGCCGAGCCCTTCTTGCCGCCCGCCTCGGACGTGCAGTACTCGTACGCGTCCAGGATCAGCTCGGCGTGGTCGTAGTCCTCCTGCGATGGCGAGAACACCTCGTTGGCGGCGTCCACCTGACCCGGGTGGAGCACCCACTTGCCGTCAAAGCCGAGCGCGGCGGCACGGCCGGCCACCTCGCGGAAGCCGTCCACATTGCGGATCTGCAGGTAGGGGCCGTCGATCGCCTGGAGGTTGTTGGCGCGGGCGGCCATCAGGATCTTCATCAGGATGTAGTGGTAGGCGTCCGCCGGGTAGCCGGGCGGCTGCTCGCCCACGACCAGCGACTTCATGTTGATCGACGCCATGAAGTCGGCCGGGCCGAAGATGATCGTCTCGGTGCGCGGGGACGCCTGGGCGATCTCATTGACGTTGTTGAGGCCCTGGGCGTTCTCGATCTGCGCCTCGATACCGATGCGGCCGACCTCGAAGCCCATCGTCTTCTCGATCTGCGTCAGCAGCAGGTCCAGGGCGACGACCTGCTCGGCGTTCTGCACCTTCGGCAGCATGATGCAGTCGAGGTTGGGACCCGCTCCCTCGACGACCGTCACGACATCGCGGTACGTCCACTCGGTCGTCCAGTCGTTGACGCGCACGACCCGCGTCTTGCCCGTCCAGTCACCCTCATTGAGGAACTTGACGATGGTGTGCCGCGCCTCGGGCTTGGCGAGCGGCGCGCACGCGTCCTCCAGGTCCAGGAAGACCTGGTCGGCGGGGAGGCCCTGCGCCTTCTCCAGGAAGCGGGGGTTCGAGCCCGGTACCGCCAGGCACGAGCGCCGCGGGCGAAGGCGGTTGACAGGCGTGGTCATGCGGGGACCTCCAGGGGGTCGAGCTTGTTCGCTTTCCGGATCTCGTCGACGATACGGCCGATGATCCCGGTGATGTCGAAGTCCTTCGGGGTGAAGACCGCGGCCACTCCCGCGGCCCTGAGCTGCTCGGCGTCGCCGTTCGGGATGATCCCGCCGGCGATCACCGGGATGTCGGCCGCACCGGCCTCGCGCAGCCGCTCCAGCACGTCCGGCACCAGCTGGGCGTGCGAGCCGGAGAGGATGGACAGACCGACCGCGTGCACGTCCTCCGCGAGGGCCGCGTCCACGATCTGCTCGGGGGTGAGCCGGATACCCTGGTAGACCACCTCGAACCCGGCGTCACGGGCCCGCACGGCGATCTGCTCGGCGCCGTTGGAGTGACCGTCCAGGCCCGGCTTGCCCACCAGGAAGCGGAGCTTGCCGACACCGAGGTCCTGAGCCGTCATATCCACCTTGCGGCGCACCTGGGCCAGCGCCGTGCCCTCCTCGGCGGTCACCGCGACCGGCGCGGACGAGACCCCGGTCGGTGCGCGGAACTCGCCGAACACCTCCCGGAGCGCCCCGGCCCACTCGCCGGTCGTGACCCCGGCGCGGGCGCACTCCAGGGTGGCCTCCATCAGGTTGTCGGTGCCCTTGGCCGCCTCCTTCAGCCGCTCCAGCGCCTTGCAGGGGCGCGGGTGGTTGAAGGGCGGCTGGTAGCGAGTGTCGCGCCAGCGCTGGAGGGAGGCGATGACGCGGGCCTCGACCGCCGGGTCGACGGTCTGGATCGCGGTGTCCAGATCTGCCGTCAGGGGGTTCGGCTCGGTCGTCTCGAAGATGTTGACGCCGACGATCTTCTCCTGACCGGACTCGATACGGGCCCGGCGTGCCGCGTGCGAGGCGACGAGCTGCGACTTGAGGTAGCCGGACTCGACGGCGGCCATCGCGCCGCCCATCTCCTGGATCCGCCCGATCTCGGTGAGCGACTCCTCGACCAGCTGGTCGACCTTGGCCTCGATGACCTTCGAGCCCTCGAAGATGTCGTCGTACTCCAACAGGTCGCTCTCGTGGGCGAGCACCTGCTGGATGCGCAGCGACCACTGCTGGTCCCAGGGCCGGGGCAGGCCCAGCGCCTCGTTCCAGGCCGGGAGCTGCACGGCACGCGCGCGTGCGCCCTTCGAGAGGGTCACGGCCAGCATCTCGAGAACGATCCGCTGGACGTTGTTCTCCGGCTGGGCTTCCGTCAGGCCGAGGGAGTTGACCTGGACGCCGTAGCGGAAGCGACGGTGCTTGGGGTCCTCGATGCCGTACCGCTCGCGCGTGATCTTGTCCCAGATCCGCCCGAACGCCCGCATCTTGCACATCTCCTCGATGAAGCGGACACCCGCGTTCACGAAGAAGGAGATACGGCCGACGACGTCGCCCATGCGCTCCTGCGGAACCTGGCCACTGTCGCGCACCGCGTCGAGGACGGCGATCGCCGTCGACATCGCGTACGCGATCTCCTGCACCGGCGTGGCGCCCGCCTCCTGCAGGTGGTAGCTGCAGATGTTGATCGGGTTCCACTTGGGGATGTGGGAGACCGTGTACGCGATCATGTCCGTCGTCAGCCGGAGCGAGGGTCCCGGCGGGAAGACGTGCGTACCGCGGGACAGGTACTCCTTGACGATGTCGTTCTGGGTCGTGCCCTGGAGCTTGGTGATGTCCGCGCCCTGCTCCTCCGCGACGACCTGGTAGAGCGCCAGCAGCCACATGGCCGTGGCGTTGATGGTCATCGAGGTGTTCATCTGCTCCAGGGGTATGTCCTGGAACAGCCGACGCATGTCACCGAGGTGCGCGACCGGCACCCCGACCCGGCCGACCTCGCCGCGGGCGAGGACGTGGTCGGAGTCGTAGCCGGTCTGCGTCGGCAGGTCGAACGCCACCGACAGACCCGTCTGGCCCTTGGCGAGGTTGCGCCGGTACAGCTCGTTGGACGCCTCGGCCGTGGAGTGACCGGCGTACGTGCGCATCAGCCACGGCCGGTCCTTCTCCCGCCTGCCCTCGGCGGTCTGGAGCTCAGTCATCTATGACCTCTGGTGTCCTCAGATGTTCCGGAAGCGGTTGATGGCGTCGATGTGCTTGGCGCGCAGTTCCTCGTCGCGCACGCCGAGGCCCTCCTCGGGGGCCAGGCACAGGACGCCGACCTTGCCCTGGTGGAGGTTGCGGTGGACGTCGTAGGCGGCCTGGCCGGTCTCCTCCAGCGAGTACACCTTGGACAGCGTCGGGTGGATCTTGCCCTTCGCGACGAGCCGGTTGGCCTCCCAGGCCTCGCGGTAGTTCGCGAAGTGCGAGCCGATGATCCGCTTCAGGGACATCCACAGGTAGCGGTTGTCGTACTCGTGGTTGTAGCCCGACGTAGAGGCGCAGGTGACGATGGTGCCGCCCTTGCGCGTGACGTACACCGAAGCGCCGAAGGTCTCGCGGCCCGGGTGCTCGAAGACGATGTCGACGTCCTCGCCGCCGGTCAGCTCGCGGATGCGCTTGCCGAAGCGCTTCCACTCCTTCGGGTCCTGGGTGTGCTCGTCCTTCCAGAACTTGTAGTCCTCGGCGGTGCGGTCGATGATCGCCTCCGCGCCCATCGAACGGCAGATCTCCGCCTTGGCCGGCGAGGAGACGACACAGATGGGGTTGGCGCCGCCCGCGAGCGCGAACTGGGTGGCGTACGAGCCGAGACCGCCGCTGGCGCCCCAGATCAGCACGTTGTCGCCCTGCTTCATCTGGGCGCCGTTACGGGAGACGAGCTGCCGGTACGCGGTGGAGTTGACCAGACCCGGGGCGGCGGCCTCCTCCCAGCTCAGGTGGCCCGGCTTGGGCATCAGCTGGTTGGACTTGACGAGCGCGATCTCGGCCAGGCCGCCGAAGTTGGTCTCGAAGCCCCAGATGCGCTGCTCGGGGTCGAGCATCGTGTCGTTGTGGCCGTCGGAGGACTCCAGCTCGACCGACAGACAGTGCGCGACGACCTCGTCGCCGGGCTTCCAGGCGTTGACGCCCGGGCCCGTGCGCAGGACGACGCCCGCGAGGTCGGAGCCGATGATGTGGTACGGCAGGTCGTGCCGCCTGGTGAGCTCGGAGAGCTTGCCGTAGCGCTCCAGGAAGCCGAAGGTCGGCAGCGGCTCGAAGATCGAGGTCCACACCGAGTTGTAGTTGACCGAGGAGGCCATGACGGCGACCAGGGCCTCGCCCGGGCCGAGCTCGGGCAGCGGGACCTCGTCCAGGTGCAGCGACTTGCGGGGGTCCTTGTCGCGGGTGGTGAGCCCCGCGAACATCTCCGTCTCGTCCTTGTGCACGGTGACCGCGCGGTAGGAGTCGGGGAGCGGCAGAACTGCGAAATCGGCGGACGTGGCCGTCCCCGATTGGATCGCGTCCAGGATGTCCTTCACTGTGTTGCCTCCGGCGAATGGCGTCTTGAGGGGAGACGCTGAGGGTTACGTCGGTGCTGCTGCTGGTGTGAGGGGTGCCGTCGGTTCGGCGGAGGTGGTGCTGTGGCAGCGCTTTGTGGCGCAGGAGGTTGCCTGTGACGCAGGCGTCCGGGCGCGCTCGCCGAGGGGGCTTGCGGGGACAGCCGGCGTACGAAAGGTCTCTGCACGCCGGCCGCCCGGACAACTTCACGCTATGGCACGGCGTGTCACCCCGCAAGGCACTGGGTGCCAGATATTGCTCTCAGATGAAATCTTTACGTAACAAATGAGCGATGATCGATCAAAGCTACCGCTGAGTAGGCGTAAACGAGGGCGGCCCTGTGGTGGCACTCGGTGCCGCCACAGGGCCGCGGTGATGCGTCCGAACGGGTGAAGAGGCTATGAACGCTCCTTGAGGGCCTGCTCGATGGCCCGCATGACCTCGTCGAGGGGTGCGTCGGTCCTGGCCACCGTCACCAGCACCTCCCCCTGTGTGGTCGCGGACGCAGGCGTCGCCGTGCGGGGTGCGACCTCCCGCCCGGCCCCGATCCCCGTGCCGAACGTCTTCCGCACGATCGCGAAGGCATGGTCGAGCTGGGCCTCGACGTCCCCCTGTCCGCCGGCCCGCAGCCAGCGCCGCAGGACGTGGTTGTGTGCCGTGACGACCGCCGAGGCGGCGACCTCCGCGAGCAGGGGATCGTCGTTCGCGTCGTCGTCGTGCGCGTGCTCGTCGAAGTGGCCGAGCAGATAGCGGGTGAAGAGGCGCTCGTAGCGGGCGACCGAGGCGATCTCCGCCTCGCGCAGTGTCGGCACCTCGCGTGTCAGCTTGTAGCGCTGCACGGAGATCTCCGGGCGGGCCGCGTACATCCTCATGACTTCCTTGATGCCGCGGCACACCGTGTCCAGCGGATGCTCGTGCGCGGGTGCGGCGTTGAGCACCGCCTCGGCCCGGATCAAGGTGTCGTCGTGGTCCGGGAAGATCGCCTCTTCCTTGGAGCGGAAGTGGCGGAAGAAGGTGCGGCGGGCGACACCGGCGGCCGCCGCGATCTCGTCGACGGTGGTCGCTTCGTACCCTTTGGTGGCGAACAGTTCCATCGCCGCGGCCGCCAGTTCCCGGCGCATCTTGAGCCGCTGGGCGGCGGCGCGACTGCCTGCGGCGCTCTCCGGTGCGTCGGGCGTGGCGGGCGTACGTGAGGACTTGGCGGGCTGGGACATGACCCGAACGTACTGCATCTGCGCAGGATGGTGCGCAGGTCCGGGGTTCCCCCCGCCCCGGGAGGGCGGGGGGTGGCCGGCCGGATCGAGCAGTCCGCCCCAGTCGGCGCCGCCCGCGAACCAGTCGCCGGGCCGGTCAGCGCTTGGCATATTCGCGGAAGCCGCGGCCGGTCTTGCGGCCGAGGCAGCCCGCGGCCACCAGGTGTTCCAGGAGCGGTGCGGGGGCCAGACCCGGGTCGCGGAACTCGCGGTGCAGGACCTTCTCAATGGCGAGCGAGACATCGAGACCCACCACGTCGAGCAGTTCGAACGGGCCCATCGGGTAGCCGCCGCCCAGCTTCATCGCCGCATCGATGTCGTCAAGAGACGCATAGTGCTCCTGCACCATCTTGATCGCGTTGTTGAGGTACGGGAACAGCAGGGCGTTCACGATGAATCCGGCCCGGTCGCCGCAGTCCACCGGGTGCTTCCTGATCGATGCACACAGCTCGCGGACTGTCGCGTGCACGTCGTCCGCGGTCAGCACCGTACGGACCACCTCGACCAGCTTCATGGCCGGCGCCGGGTTGAAGAAGTGCATGCCGACCACGTCCTGCGGGCGCGAGGTGGCACGGGCGCAGGCGACGACCGGCAGCGAGGAGGTGGTGGTCGCGAGGATCGCGCCGGGCTTGCAGACCTTGTCGAACGTGGCGAACAGCTGCTGCTTGACCGCCAGGTCCTCGGCGACGGCCTCCAGGGCCAGGTCGACGTCCGCGAAGTCGTCGTAGGAGCCGGTCGGCCGGATCCGGTCGAGCGTCTGCGCGGCCGCCTCGGACGTCATCCGGCCCTTGTCGACCGAACGTGCGAGCGACTTGCCGATCCGGGCCCGGGCGGCCTGGGCCTTCTCCTCGGTGCGGGCGGCGAGGACGACCTCGTACCCGGCCTTGGCGAAGACCTCGGCGATCCCGGACGCCATGGTGCCCGAGCCTGCGACACCCACCGAGCGGACCGTACGGCCCGGGACCAGGGAGGCACCGTCCAGCGGCGTCAGTGCGTCGCGCACGACGGTCGGGCTGCCGGGCGCCTCGTACGTGTAGAAGCCGCGCCCCGACTTGCGGCCGGTCAGGCCCGCCTCGCTGAGCTGCTTGAGGATCGGGGCGGGCGCGTGCAGCCGGTCGTGGGAGGCGGCGTACATGGCCTCCAGGACCGTACGGGCCGTGTCGATGCCGATCAGGTCGAGCAGGGCGAGCGGGCCCATGGGCAGTCCGCAGCCCAGCTTCATCGCGGCGTCGATGTCCTCGCGGGAGGCGTACTTGGCCTCGTACATCGCGGCGGCCTGGTTGAGATAGCCGAACAGCAGCCCGTCGGCGACGAACCCGGGCCGGTCGCCCACCGCGACGGGCTCCTTGCCGAGGTCGAGGGCGAGGTTGGTGACGGCGGTGACGGCCGCGGGCGCGGTCAGCACGGACGAGACGACCTCGACCAGCCGCATCGCCGGCGCCGGGTTGAAGAAGTGCAGCCCGAGGACGCGCTCGGGGTGGGCCGAGTCGGCCGCGAGCCGGGTGACGGAGAGGGCGTTGGTGCCGGTGGCGAGGATGGTGTCCGGGCGCACGATGCCGTCGAGGGCGCGGAAGACCTGCTGCTTGATCTCGTACGACTCCGGGACCACCTCGATCACCAGGTCCGCGTCGGCCGCAGCCCGCAGATCCGTGAAGGTGCGGAAGCGGGCGAGGGCGTCGTCGCGCTCCTGTTCGGTCAGACGCCCGCGGCCGACGGCGCGGGCGGTGGCCGACTCCAGGGCGGCGACGGCCTTGGTGGCCGCGGCCTCGCTGACATCGATACCGATGACCTCGCGGCCGGCCCGGGTCAGCACCTCGGTGATGCCGGTGCCCATGGTGCCGAGGCCGACGACGGCAATGGTCTTGAGGGGGGACAGGGACGTGTCGGACAGGGGAGTGGCCATGGCGGGACTCCAGGAATGAAGGTGACGACTGAGGGAAGCGCCTGGATACGCCGACGGGCGCACACAGTGCTGAGAGTGCGGGTGTTTGCCGGGCTGACAAGCGCACACGCCCGGTGTCGTCCACGGGCGTGCACACGCCCGGAACGATGATCCGACCGGCCCTGTCCCGGAGCCGCGTCGTACTGAGGTACCGATGTACCGAACCGACCAGCGTCCCCACCGCCTTACGGGAGTGGGAGGCGCCCCCTGCGACGGCTGCGTCACCAGGCCGCCGCAAGTCAGTGCGAGTGGGTAACTCGCTCGATTGAGCTTAACTCACGGGTAACGAGCACGCCAGCCCCCGGACTTTGTGATGTAGGTCCCCGTGTGCGGCGTGCGCCCCTAGTCTCAGCTTCATGGACGAAGCGTTGCGATCACTCACGGAGCGTGTGCAGGTGGAGGCCGGCGGGTCGCCGGGGTACGAGCGACTGGTGGCGACCGATGGCCTCGACGAGCTGGCCGCCGTGCTGACCGAGCCCGGACAG
Source organism: Streptomyces sp. NPDC001634 (assembly GCF_040298185.1). Taxonomy (NCBI): domain Bacteria; kingdom Bacillati; phylum Actinomycetota; class Actinomycetes; order Kitasatosporales; family Streptomycetaceae; genus Streptomyces; species Streptomyces sp. NPDC001634. Next base: position 31,615 of record NZ_JBEOZU010000046.1, read on the forward strand.
CCGCTGTGGGCGCGGGAACTCGCCGCGTTCCGGCTGGGCCTCGCGGAGGACCGGCGGGCGTTCGAGACGCTCATCCTGCTGCTCAACCACCGCGACCCCCAGCGCTGTGCGTCGGCCGCCTACGCCCTCGCCCGGCTCGGCGATCCGCGCACCGCCCGCGCGGCAGCCGCCCTCGCCACGAACGAACTCCGCGTCGCCTACGCACTCCACCCCATACGCCTGCTCGTCGAGCTGCGTGCCGCCGAGGCCGTCCCTGCGCTGATCACCACATTGCAGCGCAGACTGCGGCCGCACGATCCGTACCGGAAGGTGGCTCTCGCCTGCGTGGAGGGGCTCGGTGCGCTCGGCGACGCCCGGGCCAGACCCGTGCTGAACGAGGCGCTCGCGCACCCGGCGCTGGCGGAGGCGGCGGTGCATGCGCTGGCACTCATTTCCCGGCGGCAGTGACCCGTCAGACGGGGAGCGGCAACTCGGCCGCGTACCGCACCTCGGGCACGGCGACCCCGTCCGCGTCGAACGGCTCCTCGGTGCCGTCGGGGCGGAACCCGGCCCGTTCGTAGAAGCGCCTGGCGCGGATGTTCTCCCTGAGCACCCACAGGAACATCCGCCGGTACCCGGCCGCGTCGCACCGCCGTACCGACTCGGTGAGCAGGGCCCGGCCGATGCCGGTACCGAGCAGCTCGGGGGAGACGTACAGCGCGTACAACTCGGCGTCCCCGGTGCGGACTTCGCCGTCCCGGTACGGCCCGTGCGCCGCCCAGCCGACGGCCTGCCCGTCCCTCCCCCAGTGGCTCAATGGCCTGGGAGGCGCCCCCATACCGACCTGGTTCACGACACTGCCGTCCCTCTCCATGGACAGCCGTGCCTCCGCGCGGCCACGGGTTATTCCGGCAGTACCGCGTACGCCTCGATCTCCATCAGGAACTCCGGGCGTACCAGTGCGGCCACCTGCACCGCCGACGCGGCGGGCAGCCGGTCCTCGCGTATGTGCTCGGCACGGGCCGCGCGGATCGCCGGCATGTACGCCATGTCCGTGACGAAGAAGGTCAGTTTGACCACGTCGTCGAACGTGGCCCCGGTGGCGGCCAGACAGCGCCTCAGATTCTCGAAGACCTGCCGGGCCTGCGCCGCCGGGTCGCCCTCGCCGACGAGCTTGCCGTCCTCGTCCAGGGCGAGCTGGCCGGAGATCGCGACGAAGCGGCCGGTGCCCATGACGACGTGAGTGTACGCGGCGGCGGGGGCGACCCCGTCGGGGGCGGGAATCCTGGTCAGCTCGGTCATGCGTCCATGGTGGACCATGGGTCTGACAACGCCCCCGACGGGCCCGGAGGACAGCTTCAGCCGCGGGAGCCGAGCAGCCCGTGCAGCGTCGAACCGTGCGAGGCGGTGGACACCGCCTTGGTGCTCAGCGGCTCCGGATCGGGCAGTTTCTGGCACACCGCGTCAATGCCCCCGCTGCCGTGCGGCACTGTGCCGTTGGCGAGGTACGCCGCCAGGTACTTGTCCAGGCAGGCGTTCCCGCTCAGCGTGATGCCGTGGTTCCCGCCGCCCTGCTCGACCACCAGGCTGGAGCCGCGCAGCAGATGATGGACCGTCACACCACCGCGGTAAGGGGTGGCCGCGTCATTGGTCGCCTGGAACAGCAGCGTCGGCGGCAGCGCGGTGTTGGAGACGTCCACCGGTCGCAGCGAGCTCCTCGGCCAGAAAGTGCAGGTCGCGTTGTACCAGGCGTTGTTCCAGGCCATGAACGGCGCCTTGTCGTACACGGCCCAGTTGTCATTGCGCCACTGTGCCCAGCCCCGGGGCCAGGAGGTGTCACGGCACTGCACGGATGCGTAGACGCTGTACCCGTTGTCGCCCGAGGCGTCGATGGCGCCGAGCTTCGTGTACATCGCGACCAGCGGGCCGGAGTCCTTGTCGTTCACATACGCCGCGAACGCCTGGGCGAGGTACGGCCAGTAGCCGTTGTAGTAGCCGCCGGGGATGAAGGTGTCCTCCAGTTCGGAGGCCCCCACCTTCTTCTGGGCCGGGTTCTTGGCCAGCGCGGCCCGCATCGCGTACCACTTGGCCTCGACCTCGGCCGGGTCGGTGCCGAGCCTGTACGTCGAGTCGTGCTTGGCGATCCACGCCATCAGGGCCTGGTGGCGGTCGTTGAACGCGTAGTCCTGCTGGATGTTGTCGTCGTACCAGACGCCCGTGGGGTCGACGATGGAGTCGAGCACCAGACGGCGTACCCCCTGCGGGAAGAGCTTCGCATAGACGGCGCCGAGGTAAGTGCCGTACGAGTACCCGAAGTAGCTGACCTTCTTGGCGCCCAGAGCCTTCCGGATCGCGTCCATGTCCCGCACGGCGCTGACCGTGTCGATGTACGGCAGCACGCTCGCGTACTTGGTGGCGCACGCCATGGCGAAGGACGTGACACGGGAGAGGTTGGCCTTCTCCAGGGCAGGGGTGCTGGGCACCGAGTCCGGGCGCACCGGGTTGAAGTAACCCGGCTTGCAGTCCAGGGCGGGCTTGCTCTTGCCCACGCCCCGAGGGTCGAACCCGATGACGTCGTACTGTGCCGCCACCGCCTTGGGCAGCGAGGACGCGACGAATCCCGCGAGGGTCAGACCGCTGCCGCCGGGCCCGCCGGGATTGACCAGCAGCGGCCCCTGATAGGTCTTCGCGGTGTGCGGGACGCGGGAGAGCGCCAGCGTGATCTGCCGTCCGAGCGGGTTCGCGTAGTTGAGCGGCACCGTCACGGACGCGCACTGGAGCGTCGGATAGGCGGCGGTGGCGCACTTCTTCCAGGTGGGTTTCGCCGCTTGCGCGGTGTCCGCGGTGCGCGGCGCACTTGCGTCGGCCGGGACGCTTGTGAGCATCCCGGCCACGACCACGGCGGCACCGCACAGCACGGCTGCGCGTTTTGTCATGTAAGGCCTCCCAGGACGGAGGGGGTCGGACCCCGAGTGTCAGGTCCTCGCCGCATCGTCCCGGAAAGCTGCGCCGGAAAAGCGCGTTCAGGCAAGAGTTGACCCAATTGGGCCGCGGGAAGCGCCCGGATGCGCCCCGGGCAGGAACCGAATCCTCAAAGGAGGGAGAGCTGGATCGGGCCGGCCGCCACGGGCTCGGGCGTCAGCGGCTCGGGCGGCCGGATTCTGCGCGGCATCCCGGCGCGCGTGGGGCCGATGCCGTACTCCTGTGCCAGTTCGTGCACCTGACGGGTGATCCGACGCTGGTACCACTTCGGGGCGTACGCGCCCTCCGCGTACAGGCGCTCGTAGCGGCGTACGAGATACGGGTGCCGGCGCTCCAGCCAGGCCATGAACCACTCACGGGCGCCCGGGCGCAGATGCAGCACCAGCGGGGTCACGGAGGTGGCCCCGGCGGCGGCGATCGCTCGTACCGTGGCGCGCAGTTGGGCCGGGTGGTCGCTCAGGAACGGGACCACCGGGGCCATCAGGACGCCGCAACCGATGCCGTGCTCGCCCAGGGTGCGTACGACGTCCAGGCGGCGCTCCGGCGCCGGGGTGCCGGGTTCGACGGTGCGCCACAGCTCCTGGTCGACGAAGCCGACGGAGACGGAGATGCCGACGTCGGTGACCTCCGAGGCCTGCTTGAGCAGGTCGAGGTCGCGCAGGATCAGCGTCCCCTTGGTGAGGATCGAGAAAGGGTTCGCATGGTCGCGCAGGGCCGAGATGATGCCCGGCATCAGCCGGTAGCGGCCCTCGGCCCGCTGGTAGCAGTCGACATTGGTGCCCATCGCGATGTGCTCTCCGAGCCAGCGGCGCGAGCCGAGGTGGGAGCGCAGCAGCTCCGGGGCGTTGACCTTCACCACGATCTGGCTGTCGAAGCCGAGCCCCGTGTCGAGGTCCAGGTAGCTGTGCGTCTTGCGTGCGAAGCAGTACACGCACGCGTGCGTGCAGCCCCGGTAGGGGTTGACCGTCCACTCGAACGGCATGCGGGAGGCGCCCGGCACCCGGTTCACGATGGAGCGGGCCCGGACTTCGTGGAAGGTGATGCCGCGGAATTCCGGGGTGTCGAAGGTGCGGGTGGTCACCGCGTCCGCGTCGAACAGCGCGGGGTTGCGGGCAGGGGCGGGGTTCTCGGCCAGATGTTCCCAGCGCATGGGGCGCCTCCTTGGTAGCACTGGGCACAGAATAGAACACATGTTCTCTTGATCGCGACGATGATTTCGATCGATCGTTCGATTCTGCAGGGGTGTCCCCGTCGCCGGCCGGGCCTGCGGATGTGATGGGATGGCGCAACACCCCCATCACGTACAGGAAGAGGAAGGTCATGGCGCAGGTCGAGGCCTCGACGGAGCGGGTCATCGCGGCGGACGCGGAGACGGTGTTCGACACCCTCGCCGACTACAGCGGCAGCCGCGCGAAGGTGCTGCCCGAGCAGTTCAGCGAGTACGAGGTGCGCGAGGGCGGTGACGGTGAGGGCACCCTCGTGCACTGGAAGCTCCAGGCCACCAGCAAGCGCGTCCGTGACTGCCTCCTGGAGGTGAGCGAGCCGACCGACGGTGAACTCGTCGAGAAGGACCGCAACTCCACGATGGTCACCACCTGGCGGGTCACCCCGGCCGGCGAGGGCAAGTCCCGGGTCGTCGTGACCACCACCTGGAAGGGGGCGAGCGGCATCGGCGGCTTCTTCGAGAAGACCTTCGCGCCCAAGGGCCTCGGCCGGATCTACGACGCGCTGCTCGCGAAGCTGGCTGCCGAGGTGGAGAAGTAACACCGGGTACGACACCGGAAGCGACCGGGCGGGACCGGGGGCGCCGCTGCGCTCCTTGCGCGCACCGGGGGCGCGGAGCCCGCATCCCGAGCCCCCGGTGCGCGCCTCGTCCGTCGTCCGGCTGATTCTCACGCTCACCGTTTCGAGTGGTTTTCCGTCCGGTGCGGTTGTGCGCCGTAGCGCTCCGACCGGCGCATACCTTCAAGCGGCCGGTCGCATGGGCGACTCGTCGCGCTTGCTCCCAGTTGTCGCGCAATGCGAGAAATGGGCGGCGCAGGCGCGACGAGGGGAGCGGTACGTGGGCGGGACGACTGCGGTGAACGAGGTGGCCGCGGGCAGCAAGCAGGCCGTGCCGCCCGTGGTCCCGGACCCGCCCCGGGAGCCGGCCGGCCCCGAACCCCCGGCGGCGCTCAGCCCCCGCCGGGTGCGCCTGGTCTTCGTCGGGCTCATGCTCGCGCTCCTGCTCGCCGCCCTCGACCAGATGATCGTGGCCACCGCGCTCCCGAAGATCGTCGGCGAACTGCACGGCCTGGACCGGATGTCCTGGGCGATCACCGCGTACCTGCTGACCTCCACCGTCGGACTGCCCGTCTACGGCAAGTGCGGCGACCTCTTCGGGCGCAAGGGCGTCTTCCAGTTCGCGATCGCCGCCTTCGTCGTCGGCTCCGCGCTTGCCGGACGGGCGCAGTCCATGGACCAGCTGATCGCCTTCCGTGCCGTCCAGGGCGTCGGTGCCGGCGGGCTCATGATCGGCGTGCAGGCGATCATCGCGGACATCGTCCCGCCCCGCGAACGCGGCCGCTTCATGGGCATCATCGGCGCTGCCTTCGGCCTCGCCTCCGTCGCCGGGCCCCTTCTGGGCGGGTACTTCACCGACCACCTCTCCTGGCGCTGGTGCTTCTACGTCAACGTGCCCTTCGGCCTGGTCACGCTGGCCGTCATCACCGCCGTGCTGAAACTGCCGAAGCCCGCCGCGAAGGGTCGCCTCGACGTGCTCGGCACACTGCTGCTGACCGCCGCCTCGACCTGTCTGGTGCTGCTGACCAGTTGGGGCGGCATCGAGTACGCCTGGGGCTCGCGCGTCATCCTGGGGCTGGGCGCGGGCGCCGTCCTCGCGAGCGCGCTCTTCCTGATCGCAGAGGGGTTCGCCGCCCAACCCCTCATCCCCCTGCGGCTCCTGAGGGACTCGGTCTTCAACGTCACCGCCTTGGTCGGGCTGGTCATCGGTGTCGCCCTGTTCGGCGCCGCCAGCTACCTTCCCACCTTCCTGCAGATGGTCGACGGGGCGAGTGCCACCGAGTCCGGGCTGCTGATGCTGCCGATGATGGCCGGTATCGTCGGTGCCTCGATCGTCTGCGGACAACTGATCAGCCGTACCGGCCGCTACAAGCTCTATCCGGTCCTCGGCAGCGCCCTGGCCGCCGTCGGCATGTGGCTGCTGTCCCGGCTCGACGTGGACACGCCGCGGCTGCAGTACAGCATCTGGATGGCCGTCCTCGGCGCCGGTATCGGCATGGTGATGCCGGTCCTCATCCTCGCCGTGCAGAACTCCGTGCGCCCCGCCGACCTCGGCGCCGCGACCAGCGCCAACAACTACTTCCGGCAGATCGGCGGCAGCGTCGGCGCCGCCGTCTTCGGCACCCTGTTCGCCAACCGGCTCTCGGACGCCCTCGCGTCACGGCTCCCCGCGCGCGCCGGCGCCCGCCTGCCCGACCCCGAGTCCATCACCCCGCAGCTCGTCCATGCACTGCCCCCGGCGCTGCGTGACACATACATCGCGGCCTACGCCGACGCCATGCCACGGATCTTCCTCTACCTCGTGCCGGTGCTCGTCCTCGGCCTGCTCATCGCCGTCTTCCTCAAGGAGAAACCACTGGTGTCCCACAACGCCCCAGCCGATTCCCCGCCCGCGGCCCAGGTACCGCACGCGCGTTCGCCGTACGTCGCCGGAGTTCCCGTCTGCGGCACGGTCCAGCATCCCGACGGCACCGTAGTGCCGCGTGCCGCGCTCACCCTCATCGACGTCGCCGGACAGCAGATCGGGCGCGGCGCGAGCGGCGAGGACGGACGGTACGCGCTGTCCACGCCCGGATCCGGCTCCTACGTCCTGATCGCTGCGGCCGGCGGCCACCAGCCGCAGGCGGTCTCGGTGACCGTCGGGGAGCGGCCGGTCGAGCTCGACCTCGTGCTCGGCGGCGCGGGACGGCTGGCGGGAAGTGTGCTCACGGCCGACGGAACTCCCGTGCGCGAGGCCACCGTCACGCTCACCAATGTGCACGGAGAGGTGGTCGCCACCACCCGGAGCGGGCGGGAAGGGGCGTACGTCATCACCGAGCTGGTGGCCGGGGAGTACACCCTCGCCGCGAGCGCGCCCGCGTTCCGCCCGGCGGCGCTGCCCGTCACCGTGCAGGCCTCGCGCGAGACCCGGCAGGACGTCGAACTCGCGGGCGGCGCGGTGCTGCGCGGCACCGTACGCGCGGGGGACGGGCGGCCCGTGGACGACGCGCGCGTGACACTGCTCGACGCCGCGGGCAACGTCGTCGACACGTTGACGACCAGGGCCGACGGGACGTTCCGGTTCGTCGATCTGTCGTCGGGTGAGTACACGGTCATCGCTGCGGGGTACCCGCCGGTGGCTACGGTGCTTCAGATTGCCGGGGGTGGTCGAACGGAGCGTGATCTGCAGTTGGGGCATGAGGACTGAGGGGGTGGGGGCCGGTCCGGTCCGTCGGCTGCGAGTTGTCTGTGGCTTGTCGCGCCGTTCTCCGCGCCCCTGAAGGCGCGCCGGTGGCGCCCCCTGGTGGGCAATTCATGTAATGCCACACATCGCAACCGGTCGTCGCCGTACCGTGGTTGTGCGGCACAGATCTTGCAGACCTTGGGGAGAGAGGGCCTGGGCCATGGACCATGGCACCGAGAGGGGAGAACTTCCCGGCCCCTCGAACTGGTACGGCGCTGCGGAGTACGCCGTGGCCGGCCGCATCCCCCTGGCCGTGGTTGTGGTGGACCGCGACGGCCTGGTCTCGCACTGGAGCCGGGGTGCGCGGCAGCTGTTCGGCGTGCCCAGAGAAGGCGCCCTCGGCCGGTCCGCCATCGATCTGCTGCCCGTTTCCGGCGCCCTTCCGGAGGAGGACGAGGCCGGGCCCTACGGTGCATACGCGGCGTACGACGGACTCGGCCCCGACCTGGAGACCTCGCTCGACGGACGGCTGTCCTATCCGGCCGCGGGACGTGCTCGCATCTCCGTGCCGGACCGCGAGCGCGCCGATGTGGTGTGGTGGGCGTACCCCCTGGTGGGCCCTGGCCCGGAGCGGCTGCTGGTGCTGGCCGCCGACGCGGGCGCGCTGCACCACCAGGACGACGACCTGGCCGTCGAGCGCATCGCGCCCGGCTTCGCCCTGCACACCGACTTCCCCGGGGCCGAGGAACTCGCTCGGGGACTGCCCGAGATCCTGCCCAGCATGAGCGTCGGCGAAAGCGCCCGCATCGTCTCGCAGGTCCTCGAACTGGGCTACCCCGTCCTGGAGTTCAGCCAGAACGACCGGGTGCCGGTCACCCCCGACTGGGGCGTGCCCAGACGCGCGGAGCGCAAGGCGCGCCGGGCGCGGGCGGAACGGGCCGTGGCGGCCGGGCAGCCGCTGCCCGAAGACCTCCGGGACGAGGGCGAGGACCTCGAGTACGTCGCGGTGCGCGAGCGCCTGGAGTTCCTCAATGAGGTCAGCGGCAGGATCGGCACCTCACTGGACCTGGCGCAGACCATCGTCGAGGTCAGCAAGGCCGTCGTGCCCCGTTTCACGGACGTGGCCGGCACATATCTGCGGGAACAGGTCGTCGCCGGCGAGGGGTTCCCCGAGGGCGTGCCCGACACCACGACCATGTGGCACCGGGTCGCCGTCGAACACACCGACGAGCCGGGCCGCTGGGACGATGTCGTACCGGTCGGCGAGGCCATGCCGTTCCCGGCGCACACGCCCTTCTTCCAGTGCATGACCACCGGCGAGCCCGTCCTCGTACCGCGCATCAGCGAGGAGATGGGGCATGCCATCGCCTCCCAGTTCGACAAGCGCGACATCCGGCCCCTCATCAACAACCGCTCCATGCTGGTCGTGCCCCTCAAGGCGCGCAACGTGGTGCTCGGCTTCATGATCCTGCTGCGCCACCCCGAGCGCACCGAATTCAACGACATGGACCGTGTCACGGGGGCCGAACTCGCCGCCCGGGCGGGCCTGGTGCTCGACAACGCGCGCATGTACACGTACCAGGAGGCTGTCGCGGAGACCCTCCAGGACAGCATGCTGCCGCATATCGCGCCCCGCATGGCGGGCTGCGACATCGCCACCCGCTATCTGCCGGGCACGCTGCTCGGACGTGTGGGCGGCGACTGGTTCGACTCCGTGAAACTGCCGGGCGCCCGCACCGCCCTGGTCGTCGGCGACGTCATGGGCCACGGCCTCAACTCCGCTGCGATGATGGGCCAGTTGCGTACAGCCGTACAGACCATGGCCGCCCTCGACCTGCCGCCCGCCCAGCTGCTGCGCAACCTCGACGACCTCGCCCAGCGGCTCGGCGACACCTACCTCGCGACCTGTCTGTACGCCGTCTACGACCCGATCGCGAGCGAGCTGCACATCGCCAACGCCGGCCATATCCCGCCGGTGATCGTCCGCGCCGACGACGGGCGCAGTGAACTGCTCGAACTGCCCACGGGCGCGCCGATCGGGGTCGGCGGGGTGCCGTTCGAGTCGGTACGCGTGCGCGTGGCGCCCGGCGACCGTCTGGTGATGTGCACCGACGGTCTGGTCGAAGTGCGCGGCGAGGACATCGGTGTCGGCCTTGCGACGCTGTGCGAGTCCGCCGCGCACCCGGCGGCCTCCATGGACGACGCCTGCGACACGATCATCCGTGCCCTCGCTGTGACATTTTCAAAAGCGGGCCGCGGCGGCCGCAAGGACGATGTGGCGCTGCTGATGGCCCGGCTCAACGGCATAGAGCCCGAGGACGTCGCCGTGTGGCGGCTCGCCCTCGATCCGGTCGAGGTCGGCCGGGCCCGCGCGGCGGTCCGCGAACAGCTCCACGCATGGGGGCTCGGCACGCTCGCCGACAACGCCGAGCTGATGGTCGGTGAGCTGGTCACCAACGCCGTACGGCACGCCCACAGCCGCCGGGTCGAACTGCGCCTGGTGCGTGGTGACACCCTGCTGTGCGAGGTGGACGACGACGATCACACCCTGCCCACGCTGCTCAGCGCCGGGCCCGGTGACGAGTTCGGCCGCGGGCTGCGCGTGGTGAGCACGCTGGCCCGCGAGTGGGGGACCAGCCGTACGAACGGTGGCAAGACGGTGTGGTTCGAACTGACGTTGCCGCGCACACGGCGCCGCTGAGCCGCCGCCGAATCACCTGGCACCGCGACTGGTCATTTCGATGACCGTTATGCGGTGCGACCCTGCGGATTCACTTCGCCCTCGTACGGTCACTGCGTTCTCGGGGGCCCACAGAACAGCAGGGGTGGACATGAAGAACATGATGACCGGCCGTATCGCAGCCGCCGCGGCGCTGTCCGCATGCCTCGCCGCCGGGGGCGTGGCGGTCGCGGCCCACTCGACCCAGCAGGCCGGCTCGCCCACGACCCGTTCCGTCGCAGCCGAGAGCCAGCAGGACGGCATCCTGGCCCAGGCATTCGGTGTGGTCGATCGCAACACCAACTGGCAGCTCACCGGCAAGATGAAGCTCAACTTCGCGACTTACCACACCGAGGGGATGGTCCAGGCCGGAGGCCATGTCTTCCTGTCCGCGGTCCAGATCATCGAGCCCACGCAGAAGTACCCCACCCCGCAGGGTGGGTACGACCGCACTCCCGGTCGCGGTATCGGCCACGTGTTCGTGATGGACCGCGAGGGACACCTGCAGCGGGACATCGTCCTGGGCGAGGGGGACATGTACCACCCCGGTGGCATCGACTCCGACGGGAGCTCGGTGTGGGTGCCCGTGGCGCAGTACCGTCCGGGCAGCAGCTCCATCATCTACCGCATCGATCTCCAGACCCTCGACGTTCACAAGGAGTTCGAGGTCAAGGACCACATCGGCGGCATTGTCCGCGACGAGGTCACCGGTCACCTCATCGGCAACACCTGGGGCTCGCGCCACTTCTACGAGTGGAACGGGCAGGGGCGGCAGATCGCCGACTGGGACAACTCCGAGCATTTCATCGACTACCAGGACTGCCAGTACGTCCCGGACCGCAAGATGCTCTGCGGCGGCATCACGAACCTGCCCCAGACCCCGGCCGCAGGCGGCACCGGCGCCGTCTACGAACTCGGCGGCATGGCGCTGATCGACCTGCGCAGCCACCGGGTTCTGCACGAGGTGCCCTTCCAGAAGTGGTCGACCGCCGGCCACGTGGTCACCCGCAATCCCCTCAAGCTGTCGGCCGACGGGGACACGATCACGATGTGGGCCGCACCCGACAACGGCGACGAAGGCAACGGCACCGAGATCCTGACGTACCGGGCGAGCGTGCACCCGGCCGGCTGACCTGCCGGAGCCCGGGCACGAAGAGCAGCACGCCGACGTGCGACGGCCGCGGCTACCGCGGCCGTCGCAACTGCCGGGTCCCGTACGGCCATGACGTCGTCCAGGCCGCCCGCTCGAATGGCCGGTGAAGGAATGCGCCAGGCGCTTGTCGCTTCACTCCGGGCGCGATAGACCGATCTCGCCCGTCACCTCCGGCGGGTTCCGGTCGCATCCTGGGGAGTTGGGCATGAGCGTGACGAGTCGGTACCGAGAGGCCTGGGAGGGCTTCTGGCGAGAGGCCCCCGACGAACCGGGGGCCGTCTTCTGGGACGCGGAACCGGCGCTGACCGTCGGCGTTCATCTGCCCCTGTTCGAACCGCTGTTGGCCGATTCCGGCCTGCCCGTTGTGGACCTCGGCTGCGGCAACGGCACCCAGACCCGTTACCTTGCCGACCACTTCACCCACGTCGTCGGCGCCGACCTGTCGGCCTCGGCGCTCGACCACGCCCGCCGCGCCGATACCGAGGGCCGGGCCCAATACCGTCTGCTGGACGCAGCCGAAAAGCACGAGGCCGAAACACTGCACGCCGAACTCGGCGACGCCAACGTCTATATGAGGGGCGTGCTGCACCAGTGCGAACCCGCCGACCGGCAGCCGCTCGTCGACGGGATCGCGACGCTGGTGGGGGAGCGGGGCCGGGTCTTCCTCGTCGAACTCGCCGAGGCCGCGGGACTCGTCCTGAAGAACCTGGCCCAGAGCTCCGAGGGCCCGCCGGCCAAGCTCGCCCCCGTCTTCCGGCACGGCATAGCCCCCGGGGAGGTGGCGGACGCCGCGGTACCGGAGTTTTTGCACACGGCGGGCCTCAGGGTCGTCGCGAGCGGTGAACTGCCCCTGGTCACAACGGAGTATGCGGGCGACGGCACGCGCATAGAGCTGCCGTCGAGGTGGATTGTGGCGGGTCGGGAGGGGTGAGGACGGGGCGGGGGGCGGCTCGCTCCTCGTCAACGGGTGAGGGCCGCCCCTCATCAACAGCGCGAGCCATGCCCCCGGCACCCACGGCAGAGGCGTCGCCGACGGCCGCCGGCCGCCGGCCGACCCCGGTCGAGCGGCCGACGGGGCTGCGGCGGCGCCCTGCGATCGGCGCCGTTCTCCGCCTGCCTTGCCCGGCCCAACGGCGCGGGAGCGGGCTCGCGACCCCGCCTGGAAGACCTCGCGGCACCCGCCGGGGTGTCCACGGCCTCGGTGTCCCTGGTGCCGCGGGGCGCGCCCGGGCCCGGCGGGCGTACCCGGCATCGGGTACTGCAGGCCGAGGCCGAGCTCGGCCTTCGGCCGGACCGCAACGCCGGCCTCCTGGCCCGCAGTCGCAGTCGGCTGCTCGGCGTCATGGTCGAGATCCAGGGTCCGTTCCACGCCGACCTGGTGGAGCATCTGCACAGGGCCGCGGAGGTGGTCAGCCACGACCGTGTCCTCATCACCCAGACCCGTACCCGCGACGAGGACGCCGCCGTCGAGACCCTGCCGGCCTTCCGCAGCAGCCGCTGATACTCCTCGGCCCGACCGCCCGCCGTGCGGCGCCACGGCCTGGACGACGATATGCGGGTCCTGCATGGCGCCCACACCGAAGCGGCCCCTGAACGGGCCGCCCGCCACCTCCTCGACAGCGGCGAACCGCCCACCGCCGTCGACGATCTCCCGTACGCCGAGCAACCGGTCGTGCGTCGTGAACCGGAACGCCGCCTCGCCGCCCTGTGCCCCGTTGTGTGGCGTTCAACGACCAGTGCGCCATCGGCGTCCTGGCCGCGCTCGGTCGCGCGGGCGTCGCCGTTCCGGGCACCGCGTCCGTCGCGGGCTACGACGACGCGCCCTCCCGGCTGAGCTGCTCCGACCTGACCACGGTCGGCCGGACCGCCGAGGACCAGGCGCGGAACGCGGTGACCGTCGCTGTCCAGCGACTGGACCAGGGGCGCACGGAACCGCGCGAGGTCGTCCTCCTCACGTGTCCGCCCCCCGGCCCGGCGCCCCCGTCGTCCCCCTGACCTCCAGGGCCGGTGTGGTCAGCACCAGTTGCGCGGGGCGGGCGGGATCGGCGATGCGGTCGAGCAGGCACTGTGCGGCGCGGCGGCCGACGTCGTGGCTGCCGTTGTCCACCGTGGTGAGCCACAGGTGCCGCAGGCGCGAGAGATATGTGTTGTCGTAGCCCACGAGGGAGAGGTCGCGCGGCACCTGGAGCCCGAGTTCCTCGGCCGCCGACAGGGCGCCGACGCACGCGATGTCGTTGAACGCGAAGACGGCGGTGGGGCGTTCGCGGGCGCTGAGGAGCCGGACCGTGGCACGGTAGCCGCCTTCCTCCGTCAGGTCGCCCTGTTCCACGACCGCCGTGTCCGCGAGTCCGTGCTCGCGCATCACGGCCCCGAAGCTGCGCCGGCGCAGTTCGCCGACCACCCCCTGCCCGGCGATATGGGCGATGCGGCGATGGCCGAGGCCGATGAGGTGCTCCGTGGCGAGTCGGGCGCCGTACTCGTCGTCGTTGGCGACGATGTCGACCGCCGGCAGCTCCGGCTCACGGGCCCCCGCGACGACGGTGGGGACCTGGGCGGCCGCCGTGCGCAGCGCCTCGGAGGGCGGCAGGGTGCCGACGGCGATCAGTCCGTCGACCCGCAGGTCCGTGAAGGTGCGGGTGAGGTCCTCGCCGAGGCGCCGGTTGAGGTGGCCGTCGGCCAGCAGCATACGCAGACCGGAGTCGTGCAGACGGGAGTTCAGGCCGTCGAGCAGCTCCACGAACCAGGGGTTGCGCATGTCGTTCAGCAGGACGCCGACCGTACGGGTGCGCCGCTCGCTGAGGCTTCGCGCCGCGGCGTTGGGCCGGTAGCCCAGCTCCTCGACGGCCGTCAGCACGGCCTGCCGCTTCTCCGGGCGCACCTGGTCGGAGCCGCGCAGTACCAGAGAGACCAGCGATTTCGACACTCCGGCCCGTTCGGCTACATCGCGGATCGTCGGCGGTCTCATGCCTGGACCGTTCCATATGGTGAGCGCGCCTGTCAAAGGGAGCGGAGGGGATTGACAAGTGCTGGAACGGACTCCAGTGTGGGCCGGGCAAGTTATGGACCGGTCCAAAGAAGGGCAGTCATGGTGAGTACGCTCGGCGTCGCCGTCGTCGGATTCGGCTGGATGGGCCGGGTGCACACCCAGGCCTACATCCGCGTGCCGCACCACTTCCCGCAGCTGTCCGTACGGCCCGAACTTGTCGCCGTCGCCGACGACGTGCCCGGCCGGGCGGAGGAGGCGGCCGGGCTGTACGGCTTCGCCACCGCCGTCCGGGACTGGCACGAGATCGCCGCCGACCCCCGGGTGGAGGCGGTGAGCATCGCCGCCCCGAACTTCCTGCACCGCGAGATCGGCGTCGCCATGGCCGAGGCGGGCAAGCACATCTGGATCGAGAAGCCTGTCGGCCTGACCGCCGGGGACGCCCGCGCGGTCGCCGCCGCCGTCGACAAGGCGGGTGTCCAGGGCACGGTCGGCTTCAACTACCGGGGCGCACCTGCCGTGGCCGCCGCCCGCGAGCTGATCGCCTCCGGCGAGATCGGCACCGTCACCCATGTCCGCATCCGCCTCTTCAGCGACTACGCAGCCCACCCCGAGGGGGCCCTGACCTGGCGGTACGAGCGCGAGCGGGGCGGCAGCGGAGTCCTCGGAGACCTCGCCTCGCACGGGGTGGACCTGGCCCGCTTCCTGCTCGGTGAGATCGAGTCGCTGGCCGCCGACACCGCCGTCTTCATCCCCGAACGGGCCCGTCCCACCGGCGCCACCGCGGGCCACACCCGGGCGACGGGCGGTGTGCCGGGCCCGGTCGAGAACGAGGACTACGTCAACTGTCTGCTGCGCTTCGTCTCCGGCGCCCGCGGCGTCCTGGAGGCCTGCCGGGTCTCCGTCGGCGAGCAGAACAACTACGGATTCGAGGTCCACGGCACCAAGGGCGCGGTCTTCTGGGACTTCCGTCGTATGGGCGAACTCGGCGTCTGTCGCGGCACGGCCTACCAGGACCAGCCCGTCAGCACCGTCTACGTCGGCCCCGGCCACGGCGAGTACGCCGCCTTCCAGCCCGGCGCGGCCAACGGCATGGGCTACGACGACCTGAAGGTCATCGAGGCGCACAACTTCCTGCGCTCGGTCGCGGAGGGAACCGCCCATGGCGCCACCCTCGACGACGCCGTGCACAGCGCCGCCGCCCTGGACGCCATGAGCCGCTCGGCCGAGCGGCGCGGATGGGTGGACCTGGCATGAGCACCGTACGCATAGGAGTGATCGGGGCGGGCAACATGGGCGCCGACCATGCCGCCAACCTGCACCGTTTCGTCTCCGGCGCCGCCGTCACCGTGGTCGCCGACGTCGACGGGGAGCGGGCCGCCTCCGTCGCCGCCGCGCTGCCCGGCGCCCGGGCCACGGGCGACGCGTACGCGCTGATCGCCGACGCGGAGGTGGACGCCGTCGTCATCGCCTCGCACGACTCCACCCACGCTGCCCTGACCGTCGCCGCCGTGCGGGCCGCGAAGCCCGTGGGGCCTGCGTCCTCTGGACCCCGCCTGTGGCCCCGCCGTTGGACCCCCGCGGGGACTGCGTCCCCTGCACCCCGGCCCGCCCCTCCACCCTGGCGGGACTGCGTCCCCTGGACACCGCCTGTGGCTGCGCCCCTGGACCCCCGTGGGGCCTGCGTCCTCTGGACCCCGCCGGGGGCTGCGCCCCTGGCCCCCGCGCGGACTGCGTCCCCTGGACCCTGCCCGGGGCTGCGCCCCTGGACCCTGCCCGGGGCTCCGCCCCTGCTCCCCGGCGGGACTGCGTCCCCTGCACCCGCCCGGGGCTCCGCCCCTGCACTCCGCCCTGGGCTTCGCCCCTGGCCCCCGCTCCTCAGGTGCCGGAGGGGCTGAATTTTCAGCGCCCATCGGCATGACTCAGCCCGTCGTGGGGGTCCCCCTGCTCCAGCGGAGCCGAGAGTTTGGGGGAGTCTGAGGACGAGGCCGTTCAGGCCGAAGCGGGGGGCTGGGGGCGGCAGTCGCCAGGGACCGGCAGGTCAGGGCCGTACCAACAGCTGGAAGTCGAAGGCGTACCGCGAAGCGCGGTAGATATGGGTGCCGTATTCGACGGCGCGGCCCGTGTCGTCGTACGCCGTGCGTTGCATCGTGAGCAGGGCGGCGCCCTCCGGCTCGCCCAGGAGTTCCGCCTCATCGGCGGTGGCGCAGCGTGCTCCGATGGACTGGCGGGCGCTGTGCAGGGTGATGCCGATGGTCCGCATCATCCGGTACAGGCCCGTCGATTCCAGCTTCTGCGTGTCGAGGTCCAGCAGGCCCACCGGCACATAGTTGGACAGGAACGCCATCGGCTGGCCGTGGGAGAGGCGCAGGCGCTCCATGTGGTGCACGTCGCCGCCCTCGGCGATCCCGAGGGCGGCCGCGACCTCGGCGGACGCCGGCTGGATCTCGTTGCGCACCACCCGGGTCGCCGGCTTCTGCCCGGCGGTCTCCAGGTCGTCGTACAGACTGCTGAGTTCCAGCGGGCGCTTGACCTGGCTGTGCACCACCTGCGTGCCCACGCCCCGGCGGCGGACCAGCAGCCCCTTGTCGACCAGCGACTGGATGGCCTGACGGACCGTGGGGCGGGACAGGCCGAGCCGCCCGGCGAGCTCGATCTCATTGCCCAGCAGGCTGCCCGGGCCCAGCACACCGTGCTCGATCGCCGCCTCGAGCTGCTGGGCCAGTTGGTAGTAGAGCGGGACCGGGCTGCTGCGGTCGAGGGCGAAGTCCAGGGGAGCGGGTGTGGAAGTGGTCACGGAGGGAGAATATGCCGATGGCTGGTTGACAGGAACCCTTGTCATCACATTGTCCTGACAATCGGTCCTGATTGGGGCCTGAAGCGGCCGGTGCGGGAGGCCTCGCCCTCCTCCTCCCGCACCGGCCGCCGCGCTCATCAGGAGTTGCTGGGGAATCCGAGGTTGATACCGCCGTCGGCCGGGTCCGGCCAGCGCGTGGTGATCACCTTGCCCTGGGTGTAGAAGGCGATGCCGTCGTTGCCGTAGATGTGCAGGTCGCCGAAGAGCGAGGCCTTCCAGCCACCGAAGGAGTGGTAGCCGACCGGCACCGGGATCGGCACGTTGACGCCGACCATGCCCGCCTGGACCTCCAGCTGGAACCGGCGGGCCGCGCCACCGTCCCGGGTGAAGATCGCCGTGCCGTTGCCCCAACGGGAGCTGTTGATCAGCTTGATGGCGTCGTCGTAGGTGTCGGCGCGCACCACGCACAGGACGGGGCCGAAGATCTCGTCCTTGTACGCGTCCGCCGTCACCGGCACCTTGTCCAGCAGCGAGACGCCGATGAAGAAGCCGTCGGCGCACTCGGGGTGTCCCGCCACCGAGTAGCCCGTACCGTCCACCACGACCTCGGCGCCCTGCTCCGCCGCGCTCGTCACGTACGACGCCACCTTGTCGCGGTGTTCGCGCGTGATCAGCGGGCCCATCTCGGAGGCCGCGTCGTTGCCGGGGCCGATGCGCAGGTTCTTGGCGCGCTCGGCGATCTTGGCCACCAGCTCGTCGCCCGTGTCGCCGACCGCGACCACGACCGACACCGCCATGCAGCGCTCGCCGGCCGAACCGTACGCGGCGTTGATGGCCTGGTCGGCGGCGAAGTCCAGGTCGGCGTCCGGCAGGACCAGCATATGGTTCTTCGCGCCGCCCAGCGCCTGCACGCGCTTGTCGTGCTCCACGGCCTTCAGCTGGATGTACTTGGCGATGGGCGTCGAGCCTACGAAGGAGACCGCGGCGATGTCCGGGTGTTCGAGGAGACGGTCCACGGCCACCTTGTCGCCCTGCACGATGTTGAACACACCGTCCGGCAGGCCCGCCTGAGCCAGCAGTTCGGCGAGGCGGTACGAGGCCGACGGGTCCTTCTCGCTCGGCTTGAGCACGAAGGTGTTGCCGGTCGCGATGGCGAGAGGGAACATCCACATCGGGACCATGGCGGGGAAGTTGAACGGCGTGATTCCCGCGACCACGCCCAGCGGCTGGCGGATCGAGGCGACGTCGACGCGGGTGGAGACCTGCGTGGACAGCTCGCCCTTCAGCTTCTCGGAGATACCGCACGCCAGTTCCACGATCTCCAGACCCCGCGCGACCTCGCCGAGCGCGTCGGAGTGGACCTTGCCGTGCTCGGCGGTGATCAGCTCGGCGATCTCGTCGCGATGCGCGTCGAGCAACTCGCGGAACTTGAACAGGATCGCCGTGCGCTTGGCGAGCGAGGACTGGCCCCAGCTCTCGAACGCGGCCTTGGCGGTGGCGACGGCGACGTCCACCTCGTCGACCGAGGCGAAGGCGATCTGCTTCTCCTGCGCGCCGGTGGCCGGGTTGTAGACAGGGCCGAAGCGCCCGGAGGTGCCCTTGACGGGCTCGCCGCCGATCCAGTGGTTGATGGTCTTCATGCTGCAGGGGGCCTTTCGTGAGCGGGGAAGTCAGCGGAGTCAGAGGTGGCGTCGGCGGCCGGTGGCGTGCCGGTCGTACCTCTCGCGGGCGGTCAGGGCCGCTTCGCGGGAGGCGACTTCGGCGACGGGCACGTCCCACCACGCCTCGGCAGGGGGAGCGGTGGGCGTCGGGTCGGTCTCGACGTAGACGCAGGTCGGACGGTCCGAGGCGCGCGCGGTGGCCAGGGCGTCGCGCAACTCCCGTACGGTCTTGGCGCGCAGGACGTCCATGCCGAGGCTGGCGGCGTTGGCGGCCAGGTCCACGGGTAGCGGGGCCCCGGTGAAGGTGCCGTCGGCAACGCGATAGCGGTAAGCGGTGCCGAAGCGCTCGCCGCCGGTCTCCTCGGAGAGGCCGCCGATGGAGGCGTAGCCGTGGTTCTGGATCAGAAGGAGATTGACCGGCAGGCCTTCCTGGACCGCGGTCACGATCTCCGTCGGCATCATCAGATACGTGCCGTCGCCGACCAGCGACCACACCGCAGTGCCGGGCGCGGCCTGCTGGACGCCGATCCCCGCCGGGATCTCGTAGCCCATGCAGGAGTAGCCGTACTCCAGGTGGTACTGGCGCGGTGAGCGGGCCCGCCAGAGCTTGTGCAGGTCGCCGGGGAGCGAGCCCGCCGCGTTGATCACCACGTCGTCGTCGCCCACGACGGCGTCCAGCGCGCCGAGGACCTGGGTCTGGGTCGGCACGGAGTTCTCGTCGTCAGCGCGGTAGGCCGCTTCCACGACCCGCTCCCAACGCTCCTTGCCCGCGCGGTACTCGGCCTCGTACGCCTCACCGACACGGTGGCCGGAGAGTTCCGCGGCCAGGGCCTGAAGACCCGCCCGGGCGTCCGTCACCAGGGTACGGGCGGCGAGCTTGTGGGCGTCGAAGGCGGCGATGTTGAGATTGACGAACCGCAGGCCCGGGTTCTGGAACAGCGTGTTGGAAGCGGTCGTGAAGTCGGTGTAGCGGGTGCCGACGCCGATGATCAGGTCGGCGGTGCGGGCGATGTCGTCGCAGACGGCGGTGCCCGTGTGGCCGATGCCGCCGAGGTCCGCGGGGTGGTCGTGGCGCAGCGAGCCCTTGCCCGCCTGGGTGGAGGCGACCGGGATGCCGGTGGCGTCGACCAGTGCCCTGAGCGCGTCCTCGGCCTCGCTGTGGTGGACCCCGCCGCCCGCCACGATCAGTGGCCGCTCGGCGGCACGGATGGCCCGTACGGCCTCCGCCAGTTCCAGCGGGTCGGGTGCGGGACGGCGTACGTGCCAGACGCGCTCGGCGAAGAACTCCTCCGGCCAGTCGTACGCCTCCGCCTGCACGTCCTGCGGCATGGCGAGGGTGACCGCGCCGGTCTCGGCCGGGTCGGTCAGCACCCGCATGGCGTTGAGTGCGGACGGGATCAGCATCTCGGGGCGCGTGATCCGGTCGAAGTAGCGGGAGACCGGGCGCAGTGTGTCGTTCACGGACACGTCGGCCTCGACCGGGTGCTCCAGCTGCTGCAGCAGCGGGTCGGCGGGGCGCGTCGCGAAGTAGTCGCCGGGCAGGAGCAGTACCGGGAGACGGTTGATGGTGGCCAGGGCGGCACCCGTGACCAGGTTGGTGGCGCCGGGGCCGATGGACGTGGTGACCGCCTGTGCCGACAGCCGGTTGAGCTGGCGGGCGTAGCCCACGGCGGCGTGCACCATGGCCTGCTCGTTGCGGCCCTGGTGGAACGGCATGGTGTCCTCGCCGGCCTCCAGCAGCGCCTGGCCGATGCCGGCGACGTTTCCGTGGCCGAAGATGCCCCAGGTGCCGGCGATCAGCCGGTGGCGCACGCCGTCGCGCTCGCTGTACTGCGCGGACAGGAACTGCACCAGAGCCTGGGCGACGGTCAGGCGGACCTTCGACTGGCTCGGCTGGCTTGGCTGGCTCATCGGGACCTCACTGGGACGGCTTCTTGCGCGAAGGGCTTCACTGGGCGGGGGCGGTGTAGAGCGGAAGGCGGGTGTCGACCGGCTGCTGTGGCCAGGTGCCGCGGATCCACCCGTGGTCGGGGTGGTCGCAGATCAGCCAGGCGCGGTCGGGATCGGGGCCCGCCATGACGTTGAGGTAGTACATGTCGTGGCCGGGCACGGCCATGGACGGTCCGTGCCAGCCGTCCGGGATGAGCACGACATCGCCGTCGCGCACCTCGGCCAGCACGTCCGTGCCGGTGCCATGGCCGGAGGGGGAGACCCGCTGGTAGCCGAGGCCGGGCGTGCCCTCGTGGGCGGCGAACTCGAAGTAGTAGATCTCCTCCAGCTCGGACTCCTCGCCCGGCCGGTTCTCGTCGTGCTTGTGCGGTGGGAAGGAGGACCAGTTGCCGCCCGGCGTGATCACCTCGACGGCGATGAGCTTGTCGCACTCAAAGACGCCGGCCGCACCGAAGTTGTTGACCTGCCGGGAGCAGTTGCCGCTGCCGCGCAGCTCGACGGGTACGGACGAGGCGGGACCGTAGCGGGCGGGCAGCCGGCGCTCGCAGCGGGCGCCGGTGAGCGCGAAGCGCCCGCCGTCACGGGACGCGATCGAGACCTGGGCGTCGCGCGGGACATACGCGAAGTCGCTGACACCGCTGAAGACGCTCTCGCGCCCATGCAGCCGAAACGTGTCACCTCCGACGGCGACGGTGCAGGAGCCCGACAGCGGAAGCACGATCCACTCGCTGTCGCCGGTGTCGAAGGAGTGCCAGCCGCCCGACGGGAGTTCGAGCACACGGAGGCTGGAGTAGCCCCAGCCGGCCGACTCGGGGGTGACGTCGACGGCGTAGGCGTCGCCGGTGGCCTTGCCCGCGGGGAGGTGGTACGTGGTGGTCATGGTGTGATTCCTCGGCTGGGATCGGAACAGACCTGCGCTCACAGCAGTCCGACCGCGGTGTCCACCGCGGTCTCCACACTGCCTTCGGCGGGATACAGCAGGGACCGGCCGACGACCATGCCCTGGACGGTGGGCAGGCGCAGGGCCTTGCGCCACTTCTCGTACGCGCCCTCCTGGTCCTTGCCGACCTCACCGCCCAGCAGCACGGCGGGCAGCGTGGACGCCTCCAGCGCCTCGGCCATGTCGTCGGGATCGTCGGTGACGGGGAGCTTGAGCCAGGTGTAGGCGGAGGTCCCGCCGAGGCCGGACGCGATGGCGATGGAACGGGTGACGGCCTCGGCGCTCAGGTCGTTGCGCACCCTGCCGTCGACACGCCGCGATATGAACGGCTCGACGAACAGCGGCAGTCTGCGCGCGGCCATGTCGTCGACGGCCCGGGCCGTGGACTCCAGGGTCGTGAGGGAGCCGGGGTCGTCGTAGTCGATGCGCAGCAGCAGTTTCCCGGCGTCGAAGCGGAGCCGTTCGATGTCCTCGGCGCGGTGGCCGGTGAAACGGTCGTCCATCTCGAAGGTCGCGCCCGCGAGGCCGCCGCGGTTCATCGAGCCCATCACGACCTTGTCGTCCAGGACGCCGAGCAGCAGCAGGTCCTCCAGGATGTCCGCGGTGGCGAGCACTCCGTCCACGCCGGGCCGGGACAGCGCGATGCACAGGCGTTCGAGCAGATCAGCCCGGTTGGCCATGGCCAGGTGGCGGTCGCCGACGCCGAGGGCGCCCCGCGCGGGGTGGTCGGCGGCCACGATCATGAGGCGGCCGCTGTCGCCGATCAGCGGGCGGCGGACCCGGCGGGCGGCGGCTTCGGCGATGGCCTCCGGGTGCCGGGCGCGCACCGTGACGAGGTCGGGGATGCTGATGCTCAAGACAGGCTCCGTTCAAAGGGGGCGGCGGTCGGCCGCGTACGAGGACGCCTCGATGCGACGGTCAGCCGCGTGCCAGGAGGTCGGCGACCTCAGACTCGGTCGGCATCGCGGAGGAGCAGGCGAGACGGGAGGCGACGAGCGCCCCGGCCGCGTTGGCGTACCGCATGGTCTTCTCCAGCGGCCAGCCGGACAGCAGCCCATGGCAGAGGGAGCCGCCGAAGGCGTCCCCGGCGCCCAGTCCATTGACGACCTCCACGGGCACGGGCGGTACCTCGGCCGTCGTGCCGTCGCGGTGCACGGCGAGCACCCCCTTGGGTCCCTGCTTGACGACCGCGAGTTCCACACCCGCGTCCAGCAACGCCTGGGCGCATGCCGCCGGTTCGCGTACGCCGGTGGCGATCTCGCACTCGTCGAGGTTGCCGACGGCCACGGTGGCGTGGCGCAGCGCCTCGGCGTAGTACGGCCGCGCGGAGTCGGGGTCCTTCCAGAACATCGGACGCCAGTCCAGGTCGAAGACCGTAATGCCCGCTTTGTCCCGTGTCTTGAGGGCGGCGAGGGTGGCCGAGCGGCTGGGCTCCTCGCTCAGGCCGGTCCCGGTGATCCAGAAGATCCGCGTGGAGCGGATGGCGAAGAAGTCCAGCTCGTCGGTGCGGATCTCGAGATCGGGGGCCTTGGGGTGGCGGTAGAAGTAGAGGGGGAAGTCGTCCGGCGGGAAGATCTCGCAGAAGGTGATCGGGGTCGGGTAGGTGTCCACGGGTGTGACGAACCGGTCGTCGACGCCGAACTCCTTCAGCGCCTGGTGCAGATAGGTGCCGAAGGGGTCGTTGCCGGTCCGGGTGATCACCGCGGTGTTACGGCCCAGACGCACGGCGGCCACCGCGACGTTGGCCGCCGAGCCGCCCAGGAACTTGCCGAAGGACTCGACTTGAGGGAGCGGCACACCGGTCTGCAGGGGGTACAGGTCGACCCCGATGCGTCCCATGGTGATCAGATCGAAACATTCGGTCGGCTCAGGCATGCGCGTCGCTCCTCGTGCGGGGGATGCGGGCACCGGGCGCTGGGAAGGCAGGCATCCGGGCCCGGATGCCTCACTTGTGTAGGCCGCGTGGCGCGCCTCTGTCAAGACTTTGTACTTACATTCGGACCTGCTTCTGAAATGATGTCTTAACAAAGTATTGACAGGCGGGTGCGACAGGGGTTTGTATCCCGTCCCAGCGAAACCGCCGGTTTGCCCGGCACTTGACCCGGATCCCCTGTCCGGGACCGCGCCGGACTCCCACCCGGCGCCGTCCCGCCCGTTCGCTTTCCACCCCCGGTCGCACAGTGAGGTGCAAGGAAAGATGGATCGCACGTTTCCCCTCCGCCGCTCCCGCAGACTCGCCTCGTTCGTCGCCGTAGCCGCGGCGTCGGCGCTGTTCGTCGCCGGCTGCTCCAGCAGCTCGGGCGGCAAGAAGGCGGAGGAGAGCAGCTCCGGCGCCGCCGCCGGCAAGGCCACCACTCCGCGGATGACGGTCGCACTGGTGACGCACCAGGCACCCGGCGACACCTTCTGGGACATCGTCCGCAAGGGAGCCGAGGCGGCTGCCGCCAAGGACAACATCAAGCTCGTCTACTCCAGCGACCCGAACGCAGGCAACCAGGCCAACCTCGTCCAGAACGCGATAGACCAGAAGGTCGACGGCATAGCGATAACCCTCGCCAAGCCGGACGCCATGAAGGACGTCGTGGGCAAGGCGAAGACGGCGAACATCCCTGTCGTCGGCCTCAACTCCGGTGTGAGCGACTGGAAGAAGCTCGGCCTGATGGAGTTCTTCGGTCAGGACGAGAGCGTGGCCGGAGAGGCGCTCGGCGAGAGGCTCAACGAGGCCGGTGCCAAGAACGCCGTCTGTGTGATCCAGGAGCAGGGCAACATCGGGCTCACCCAGCGCTGCGACGGCGTGAAGAAGACGTTCAGCGGCAAGACGCAGATCCTCTATGTCAACGGCACCGACATGCCGTCGGTGAAGTCGACGATCACCGCCAAGCTCAAGCAGGACAGCTCGATCGACTACGTGGTCACGCTCGGCGCGCCGTTCGCTCTCACCGCGGTGCAGTCGCTGTCCGACGCGGGCAGCAAGGCGAAGGTCGCCACGTTCGACCTCAACAAGGACCTGACCAGCGCCATCAAGAAGGGTGACATTCAGTTCGCCGTCGACCAGCAGCCCTATCTGCAGGGCTACCTCGCGGTCGACTCGCTGTGGCTCTACAAGAACAACGGCAACTACAGCGGCGGCGGTGAGCAGCCGGTGCTGACCGGCCCGGCCTTCGTCGACAAGAGCAACGTCGACACCATCGCAACGTTCGCTGCGAAGGGCACTAGGTGATGACCATGACCCAGCAGGCTGTGCCGGCGGTGACCTCACCGCCGGCCTCCGGCCCCAAAGAGCGCGACGGGCGGACCGTACAGCGCTCACTAGTGTTGCGGCTGCTCGCCCGGCCCGAAGTCGGCGTCTTCCTCGGCGCCGTGGCGGTGTTCGTCTTCTTCTTCGCCATGGCGCCGACGTTCCGCTCTGGCAGCGCGATGGCCACTGTCCTCTACCAGTCGTCCACCATCGGGATCATGGCGCTGCCCGTGGCCCTGCTGATGATCGGCGGCGAGTTCGACCTGTCGGCCGGTGTCGCGGTGATCACCTCGGCGCTGACCGCCAGCATGGTCAGCTTCCAGCTGACCATGAACGTATGGGTGGGCGTGGTCGTCGCGCTGGTGGTGTCGCTCGCGATCGGGGCCTTCAACGGCTGGATGATGGTGCGCACGGGGCTGCCCAGCTTCCTGGTCACTCTCGGCACCTTCCTGGGTCTGCAGGGCATCAACCTCGCGGTCACCAAGCTGATCACCGGCAATGTGGCGACCGACGACATCAGCGACATGGACGGCTTCAACCAGGCCAAGGCGGTCTTCTCCTCGACGTTCACCGTCGGGGGTGTCCAGTTCAAGATCACCGTTCTGTGGTGGCTGTTGTTCGCGGCCCTGGCGACCTGGGTGCTGCTGCGCACCAAGTACGGCAACTGGATCTTCGCGGTCGGCGGCAACAAGGACAGCGCACGAGCCGTCGGTGTGCCGGTGAAGTTCACCAAGATATCGCTGTTCATGCTGGTCGGCTTCGGCGCCTGGTTCGTCGGCATGCACCAGCTGTTCTCCTTCAACACCGTGCAGTCCGGCGAGGGTGTCGGCCAGGAGCTGATCTACATCGCCGCGGCGGTGATCGGCGGCTGTCTGCTGACCGGCGGTTACGGTTCCGCGATCGGCCCGGTCTTCGGCGCCTTCATGTTCGGCATGGTGAGCCAGGGCATCGTCTACGCCGGCTGGAACCCCGACTGGTTCAAGGCCTTCCTCGGCGTGATGCTCCTCGGCGCCACGCTCATCAATCTGTGGGTCCAGAAGTCTGCGACCCGGAGGTGATCACCCATGACGACCGCTGACCTCACCAAGAACAACGACAAGGCCGCCCCGGCGGACCAGGCCCCCGTCGTCGAACTGCGCGGCACGGGCAAGTCGTACGGCAACATACGCGCCCTGCACGGAGTGGATCTCGCCGTGCACCCGGGCAAGGTGACCTGCGTGCTGGGCGACAACGGCGCCGGCAAGTCCACCCTGATCAAGATCATCTCGGGGCTGCACCAGCACACCGAGGGCGAGTTCCTCGTCGACGGCGAGTCGGTGCGCTTCTCCACCCCGCGCGAGGCCCTCGACAAGGGCATCGCCACCGTCTACCAGGACCTGGCGACCGTGCCGCTCATGCCGGTGTGGCGCAACTTCTTCCTCGGCTCCGAGATGACCAAGGGCCCCTGGCCGGTCCGCCGCCTGGACATCGCCCGCATGAAGAAGACCGCGGACGAGGAACTGCGCAACATGGGCATCGTCCTCGACGACCTGGAGCAGCCCATCGGCACCCTCTCCGGCGGCCAGCGCCAGTGCGTCGCGATCGCCCGCGCCGTCTACTTCGGCGCCCGCGTCCTCATCCTGGACGAGCCCACCGCCGCGCTCGGCGTCAAGCAGTCCGGTGTGGTGCTGAAGTACATCGCCGCCGCCCGCGACCGCGGCCTCGGCGTCATCTTCATCACCCACAACCCGCACCACGCCTACATGGTCGGCGACCACTTCAGCGTGCTGCGCCTGGGCACCCTGGAACTGTCCGCCTCCCGCGACCGGGTCAGCCTCGAAGAGCTGACCAACCACATGGCCGGCGGCGCCGAACTCGCCGCCCTCAAGCACGAGTTGGCCCAGGTCCGCGGCGTCGACGTCGAGGAACTCCCCGAAGAGGACGACCTCACCGCACCCGTGGCGGCATCTCCCGAAGGGAACTCCTGATATGACCACCCCCCTGGACCGCATCCGGGTCGGCTCCGCCCCGGACTCCTGGGGCGTCTGGTTCCCGGACGACCCGCAGCAGGTGCCCTGGGAACGCTTCCTGGACGAGGTCGCCGAGGCCGGCTACTCCTGGATCGAGCTCGGCCCGTACGGCTATCTGCCGACCGATCCGGCGCGGCTCACCGACGAGGTGAACAAGCGGAACCTGAAGGTCTCGGCCGGCACGGTCTTCACCTCGCTGCACCGCGGACCGGCCGTGTGGGAGTCCACCTGGAAGCACGTCAGCGAGATCGCCGCACTCACCCAGGCCATGGGCGCGAAGCACATCGTGGTCATCCCCTCCTTCTGGCGGGACGACAAGACCGCCGAGATCATCGAGCCCTCGGAGCTCACCGCGGAGCAGTGGGCCCACCTCACCAAGGGCATGGAGCGGCTCGGCCACGAGGTCAGGGAGACCTACGGCCTCGACATCGTCGTCCACCCGCACGCCGACACCCATATCGACACCGAGGACCACGTCGAGCGCTTCCTCGACTCGACGGACTCCGACCTCGTCAACCTGTGCCTGGACACCGGGCACTACGCCTACTGCGGCGGCGACAGCGTCAAGCTCATCGAGACCTACGGTGAGCGCATCGGCTATCTGCACCTCAAGCAGGTCGACCCGGAGATCCTCGCCGACGTCGTCAAGAACGGGGTCCCCTTCGGACCTGCCGTGCAGCGCGGCGTGATGTGCGAGCCCCCGGCCGGCGTGCCCGCGCTGGAGCCGGTCCTCGCGGCCGCCCAGGGTCTCGGCGTGGAGCTGTTCGCCATCGTCGAGCAGGACATGTACCCCTGCCCGCCGGACAAGCCGCTGCCCATTGCCGTACGCACCCGCAAGTTCCTCCGCTCCTGCGGCGCCTGACCGACCCGAAGGGACGACCAACCAGCATGACTCAGCGTGGAACGCTCGGAGTTGCCGTCATCGGAACAGGGCGGATGGGCGCCGACCATGTGCGCCGCATCAGTGAGGTGACCAGCGGGGCGCGGGTCACCGCCGTCGTGGACGTCGACGCGGAACGGGCCAAGAGCGTCGCGGCCGGCGTCGAGGGCTGCACCGCCTACACGGAACCCGCCGCCGCGATGGCCGCCGACGATGTGGACGCCGTACTGATCGCCTCCCCGGGGCCCGCCCACGAGGCCGCGCTGCTGGCGGCCTTCGAGCACGACCTGCCGGTGCTGTGCGAAAAGCCCCTCACCCCCGACGCGGCCTCCGCGCTCAGGATCCTCGAGGCCGAGCAGAAGCTCGGTCACCGGCGTGTCCAGGTCGGCTTCATGCGGCGTTACGACGCCGAGTACATCAAGCTCAAGGCGCTGCTGGACAGCGGCCAGCTGGGCCGGCCGCTGATGCTGCACAACCGGCATCGCAACGCGGCCAGCCCGCCCGGCTTCACCGACGCGATGCTCATCAACGACTCGGTCGTGCACGAGATGGACGTGACGCGCTGGCTGCTCGGCCAGGAGATCACGGCGGTGACGGTGCTGCGCCCGACACCGTCGGACAACGCGCCGGACGGCCTGGCGGACCCGCAGTTCGTCGTCTTCGAGACCGACGGCGGCGCAGTCGTCGATGTCGAGATCTTCGTCAACTGCGGCTTCGGCTACCAGGTCCAGGCCGAGGCGGTCTGCGAGCGCGGCACCGCCCGGATCGGCGACGGGCACGCCATGGTCACCAACGCGGCGGGCCGCTGGGGCGGAACCATCGCCCAGGACTTCGTGGAGCGCTTCGCGGAGGCGTACGACCGTGAGGTGCAGGCCTGGGTCGACGCCACCCGGCGCGGCGAGGTGACCGGGCCGAGCGTCTGGGACGGCTATGCCGCGGCAGCGGTCTGCGAGGCGGGCGTCCGCGCCCAGGCGGATCGTCAACGGGGTCGCCGCACCGAAGTCGAACTGATCGAGCGCCCCGCGCTCTACCGTTGACCCGGACGCGCCCCCTGCCCGGGGGCGCGTTCAGCCTTGGATCACCGGTCGTGGGATCGGGCGGGTGTCACAGCCAGCCGTTGCGCTTGAATCCGCGGTAGATGACGAAGCAGGCGACGGCGATGACCCCGAGCGCGAGCGGGTAGCCGAAGCGCCAGTGCAGCTCGGGCATATGGTCGAAGTTCATGCCGTACACGCCGCACACCATGGTGGGTACGGCGATGATCGAAGCCCAGGCGGTGATCTTGCGGGCGTCCTCGTTCTGGGCGACGGCCACCTGGGCCAGGTGGGCCTGGAGGATGGAGTCGAGCAGGCCGTCGAAGGCGGTGACCTGCTCGATGACACGGGCGAGGTGGTCCGCGACATCCCGGAAGTACGCCTGTATCTCCCGGTCGATGGCGCCGATGGGCTCGGTGGCCAGCCGGGACAGCGGGCGAGAGAGGGGGACAACGGCCCTTTTCAGTTCCAGCAGTTCACGCTTGAGCTGGTAGATGCGTCCGGGGTCGGCGCTCTGGCCGCTGTCCGGGGAGAAGACCTCGGTCTCGACCTGGTCGATGTCGTTCTGGACGGCGTCGGTGACGGTGAGGTAGTCGTCGACCACGTGGTCGGCGACGGCGTGCAGCACCGCGGACGGGCCCTTGGCCAGCTGGCCGGGGTCGCGCTCCAGGCCCTCGCGCAGGGGCCCGAGGGAACCGTGGCGGCCGTGGCGGACGGTGACCACGAAGTCCGGGCCGACGAAGACCATGATCTCGCCCGTGTCGACGACCTCGCTGGTCGCGGTGAGTTCGGCGTGGTCGACATAGGTGACCGTCTTGAAGACGGCGAACAGGACGTCGTCGTACTGCTCGACCTTCGGGCGCTGGTGGGCGTGGACGGCGTCCTCGACGGCGAGCGGGTGCAGGCCGAACAGCTCCGCGACCCCGGCGAACTCCTCTTCGGTCGGCTCGTGCAGGCCCAGCCACACGAAGCCGTGCCGGTGCTTGCGCACCTGCCGTACGGCTTCCTCGACGGATTCGACGAGGGGCTGACGGACACCGTCGCGGTAGACGACGCAGTTGACCACCGTGGACCCGAGCGGGGACCGGGCCGGGTGGCTGAGGTCCACGCGACGGCTCCGCCGCGTCAGCCCGGCGACTTTGCGCAGATTGCCGACCATCGACATAGGGGACTCACTTTCGGCGGACATCGGCGTCCGGTCAGTGTGCCAGTCAGGGGTAAGGCGCACGTCAAGACCGCGCATGAGGCCGGAATGCACGCGCAGGATGCGGGCGCCTTCCTGCCTTGTCGTGGTTTTGTGCAGGTCAAGGGCTGGTCACGGATACGGGGTGGCGGCCGGCGGGGGCGTATGCTCTGGGTGGTTTGACCAGACACCTCGTTCGGTGAGGCGTCTTCACGGACACAGGCCACTGATCCCACCCGTCGAGAGACGCTCCGGATCAGGACAGGTCTCCCCGGCCCAAGGGGTGACCCCAGGTGGCTTCCCCTACGGGGGATTACGCCGTGGAGTGCCAAAGCTCTGACGAGTTGGGGTGCGCCGGGTCCTCGTCCCGGCTGCCCCTTGCCGCATGGCCGTGACGTCTCGTACGCGGCCGGGACCGGGAGGAGGCGAGATGGACAGTAGTCCGGGCCATAGTCGGCCCCATTCCGCGATGTCCCGATCGTCCTTCCGCGACCCGGGGCAGCCCGCTCTCTCCTGACCCCGCCCGGCCCCCGCGGCCCGTGACCTGCCCCGCTCTCCGGCCCCGGCAGGCCGCGCACGGGCGTGTGCCCGGCGTGCCCACAGCCGCCGGGGGGAGGAAGACCGCTGCCGTGGGCCGCCCGATGCCCCGTCACAAAGGGGCAGGGGGGTGTTCACCTTGGCTGCTCAAACTCTGCTCATGTCCACCACGGCTCGTCTGCGCGACCGCCGCGTCCATCTGGAACGCCGCGCCACCGCCTCCAAGGCCGTCCGCTCCTCGCTCGTGTCGCTGGCCGGGCTGATCGGCGGACCGGTCACCAACCAGGCCGGCGAGGAGGTCGGCCGTGTCGTCGACGTGGTCGCCCGGCTGTACGGCGCGGAGTCGTATCCACCGGTCACCGGGCTGATCCTGCGCATCGGGCGGCGGCGGACCTTCCTGACCGCGGATGCCATCGGCAAGGTGCACTCCGGGCACGTACGACTGCGCACCGCCCGGGTCGACCTGCGGGAATTCACCCGCCGGCCCGGCGAAGCACTGCTGGCCAAGGATGTGCTCGACCACCAACTGGTCGACGTCGACGGCGTCCAGGTCACCCGGGCCGCCGACCTCTACCTGGCGCCGCTGGTGGACCGGGTGGTGCTGGTCGGGGTGGACGTCTCCCTGCCCACCCTGCTCCGCCGGCTCGGTCCGCGCCGCTGGCAGGCCCGGCCGACTCCGGAGCGGGTCCTGGACTGGCAGGCCGTGGCCCCGTTCGCCGAGCAGGCCACCGAGGGGCCGCCGGAGGTACGGCTGCGGGCCTCCCGGGCCGCGCTGCACCGGCTGCGCCCGGCCGATCTCGCCGACATCCTCGAGGACCTCGGCCGCGCCGAGCGGCAGCAGTTGCTCGGCTGGCTGGAACCGGAGCAGGCCGCCGACGCACTGGAGGAGATGGAACCCGCCGAGCTGGAGAACCTGCTGCGCGAGGCACAGCCGGAGCACGCCGCCCGGCTGGTCGACGAGATGGAGCCGGACGAGGCCGCCGACGCCCTGCGCGACCTCACCCCGGAGGAGCGCGAGTCGCTGCTCACCCGCATGCCGGCCGACGAGGCCGGGGAGCTGCGCCGACTGCTGACCCACCGGGAGGGCACCGCGGGCGGCGCCATGACCACGCTGCTGGTCACCGCCCGTCGGGACGAGACCGTCGCGCAGGTGCGGGCCCGGCTGGCCGAGCAGGCCGAACACCGCACCGAGATCGACGCCATAGCCGTCGTGGACGACCAGGACCGGCTGGTGTACGACATCGCACTGTTCGACCTGGCCGTGGCCGAGGACGCCACCCCGGTCGCCGACCTGGTGGCCTGGCTCGCCCAGTTCGGCCCGTCCGTCACCGTCCACGCCGACACCCCGCTGGCCGAGGCCGCCGACCGGCTGGTCGCCGCCCGCGCCTCGTCGTTGCTGGTGGTCGACGACACCGGCCGTCCGATCGGCCGGATCCTGGCCGACGACCTGCTCGATGCCCTGCTGCCCGAACGCGGGCGCCTGCACTTCCGGAGGTTCCTGCAGTGACCCGCGACCTCGACACCACCACCGCGGCCGCGGGGGCCCCGCCCACGACCGGCGCGGCCCCCGCCCGCCGCACCGGCCGGCGACGCATCACCATGATCGCGGCGATCGCCGGGCCGGGACTGGTCGCCGCGAACGCAGGCAACGACGCCGCCGGTATCGCCACCTACGCCTCGGCAGGCTCCCAGTTCACCTACGGCACGCTGTTCTTCATGGTGCTGGTCACCATCGCCCTGGTGATGGTGCAGGAGATGGCCGTCCGCCTCGGCGCCCACACCGGCAAGGGCCTCGGTGCCCT
Organism: Streptomyces sp. NPDC001634; assembly: GCF_040298185.1. NCBI lineage: Bacteria > Bacillati > Actinomycetota > Actinomycetes > Kitasatosporales > Streptomycetaceae > Streptomyces > Streptomyces sp. NPDC001634. Next base: position 63,906 of record NZ_JBEOZU010000046.1, read on the forward strand.
GATCCGTGAGCAGTTCAGCCTGCGTCTGACCGCGCTCGCGGTGTTCTGCCTGCTGGTGGCCAACACCGGCCTCGTCGTCTCCGAGTTCGCCGGCATCGGCGCCGCCTTCGAGCTCCTCGGCGTGCCCAAGTGGGCGGTGATCCCGCCGGCCGCGATCCTGCTGTGGGCGCTGGTGCTGTTCGGCTCCTATCACTGGGCCGAACGCATCTTCCTGATCATGTCGCTGGCGTTCTTCGCCTACCCCGTCGCCATGATCCTCGGCCACCCCGACTGGGGCTCCGTCGGTCACCACCTGATCGTCCCGCACATGGAGCCCGGCAAGAGCTTCATCCTGCTGGCGGTCGCCCTGATCGGCACCACCGTCAGCCCCTATATGCAGTTCTACGCCGCGGCCGGCGTCGTCGACCGCGGCGCCAAGCCCGCCGACTACCCGCTCATCCGCGCCGACGCCGTCCTCGGCGCCGTGTTCGCCTGCGTCATCAGCATGACCATCATCATCGCCACCGCCTCCGCCATCGGCGGCACCGGCCCGCTGGACTCCGCCGCCCAGGCCGCCGAAGCCCTCAAACCGGTGGCCGGACAGAACGCCGAGCTGCTGTTCGCCCTCGGTCTGCTCGGCGCCTCCGCGCTGGCCGGCGCCGTCGTACCGCTGTCCGCCAGCTACGCCATGGGCGAGGCCGCCGGCGTGGAACGCTCCGTCTCCCGCAGCTTCCGCGACGCCCCTCTGTTCCTGGGTCTGTTCACCGCCCAGATCGTGCTGGGTGCGACGGTGGCGATGACCCCGGTCGACGTCATCCAGCTGCTCATCGGAACCCAGGTCCTGCAGGGCCTGATCAGCCCCGTCGTCCTGGTCTACCTGCTGGTCCTGACCAACCGCCGCTCCGTTCTCGGACCGGCCGCCAACGGACCGCGCTACCGCATCGCCGCCACCGCCGTGGTCGTCGGTGTCGCCAGTATGTCCACGATCCTGCTCGTCCAGACGGTGCTCGGCTGGTTCGGGCTCGGCTGACCTCCGGACGTCCCGGCCCCGCCCCGCCATCGGGCACCCCGCCGCCCGGTCCGGGGTCGCGAGCGACTACCGTCCCGCTGTGGAGCTGTACCGGCTCGCCGCATACATGCTGAAGGAGGAAGATCTGCATGATTGGTTACGCGGTGACCGATCTGTCGGCGGGGTCCCTGGCGGAACTGACCACAGGACGCCTGCTGGCCTCGTGGCAGCTGGATGTCCCCGCGCTGCTGCTGGTCGCCGTCCTGGGCACGCTCTACGGCTGGGGCGTGCTGCGCCTGCGCCGGCGGGGTGAGCCCTGGCCGCCCGCCCGTACCGCCGCATTCGTGCTGCTGGGACTCGGCGCGCTGGTGGTGGCCACGATGTCCGGGCTGGCCGTGTACGACCATGTGCTGTTCTGGCCGGCCGCCGTGCAGAACATCCTGCTCGACCTGGTGGCACCCCTCGGCCTGGCCCTGGGCGATCCCCTGCGGCTCGCCGTCCAGGCGCTGCCCGAGGCCGCCGCGGGGCGGGTCCGCCGGGTCATGACCGGACGGGTGGTGCGTGTGCTGACGTTTCCTCTGGTCAGCACGGCCCTGGTCCTCGCCACCGAGCTGACGGTGTACTTCACGCCGTACTTCGCCACCGCCCTGCGCGTGGGCTGGCTGCACGAGCTGATGTATCTGCACCTGCTGGCAGCCGGCAGCCTGTTCGTCGTGCCGGTGCTCACCCACGAGGAGGCGCTGCCCTCCTGGTGCACCCACCCGGTACGAGCGGCGCTGGTGTTCCTGGACGGCATCGTCGACGCGGTGCCGGGCGTCGTGGTGATGACCCACGGCACGCTGATCGCGGGCGCCTGGTACCTGCACCACGCGCCGTCCTGGGCCCCGGACGTCCACCATGATCAGCAGATCGGCGGCGGCGCGATGCTCAGCATCGCCGAACTGGTCGCCCTGCCGTTCCTGCTGGCGATCCTGGTGCAGTGGGCACGCGCGGAACGAGCCCAGAACGCGGCCCTGGACCGCCGCCTCGACACGGAACTCACCCCCGTCACGGTGTCGGCTTCCGACCAGAGCCGGACGGAGTCCCCGGATCTCGTACGCCCCTGGTGGGAGACCGAGCAGAACGACGTGGCCGCGCGGATCCGACGTCAGCGCCGCGACTGAACCAGGGGAGAGCGAGAGGGGCGGCGCGGTCATCTCCGTCTGGGTGCACGCCAGTTGAACCATTGCGCAACACCCTTGACAAATTCTTGTGGCCCAAACCACACTCGCAACCCGGTTGATCATGCCACGTCAAAGGTCAGAGGTGCTGCCATGCCCATGCGTACCCGTCGCCCCAAGCAGACCGGCATACGTTCGCTGGTAGCCGCCGCCGTGGCCGGCGCGGCGGCACTGGGCCTCGGCCTCCCGTCCTCCGCCGCGGCTGCCGCACCGGTCACGCCGAACACCAGCCAGTTCAAGGGCGTGAACTGGGCCGACCCCCGCGACAATTACGCGAACGACCCGGTCGTGCTGTCCGGGCTGTCGCTCTCCGACAACTACGCCACGACCTATCACAAGGCGAGCCGCATCATCTCCGCCTTCAGGGCCAACCTCGGCGCCAACACCGTCCGGATTCCGATCAACCCCTACACCGTCAACGGCTCCTACTGGCACTCGTACCGTGCCGTCATCGACGCCGCCACCCGGCTGCACTTCAAGGTGATCGTCTCCTACTGGGAGGGCACCGGCGCCGCCAAGGACGGCTTCATCGACGACCTCGACGCCTACTGGCGCATGTGGACCAATGTCACCCGCACCTACAGCGCGAACGAGCGGGTCTACTTCGAGCCGATGAACGAGCCGCACGGCTACACCCCGGCCCAGTGGGCGGACATCGCCGCCGAGTGGATCGACACCTTCCCCGCCGTGCCGCGTGACCGCATTTTCGTCAGCGGCAGCGGCTACAACGACAGCGTCACCTCGGTCTGTGCCGACCCCCGGCTGAAGGGCACCTACCTTTCCCTGCACCACTACGGCTTCTGGGGCAACCACACGTACGACGAGTGGACCACCGACCTCAAGAACCGTCTGGGCGACTGCGCCTGGCGCACTGTGGCCGACGAGTTCGGCGCTTCCATGACCACCGGCCTGGACTACAACGGACCGAACACCGGCAACAACGAGATCGCGTTCATCCAGGCCGACACCGATGTCTTCCGTGCGCTGCACATGGGCTCGGTCTACTGGCCCGGTCTGCGCAGCGGCGACACGTACAGCATGGAGACGCTCATCGGCACCTCCGCCAATCCCTGGCTGAAGACCACCAACTCCTCCGGTGCCGACCGGTTGGCCTGGGCGTGGGGCCGCGACTGACGGCCGGACGGCCTTACGAGCACCAAGCGCGGCACACCTCGGTGCATCCTGGCCGCTGTCCCCGGCGGCTACGGCTCGGCTCGGGCTTCGCTGGTCATCGCTTCGGGTTTCGTGCGACCCGACCGCGTGCCACCGCTCCGGCTCCCTGCGCTGGGCCGGATGCCGAGTGTCGGCCGGCCGCAGCGGCGACCTACAGCCTGAGGAATACGCACTGCCTGTACCGGGCCGCACCCGGTCCGGGGAGCGCCGTTCCTGGGTGCGGCACGTCCCCCCACCGGACATCCGCGCAGATCACGCCATTCCCATTGGCTCCAAGGGATCAGGGACACCCCGGACAAGCGCTTCATCCGCAGCCGGTTCTGGTCGGAATCGGCTCCCGGCCGTCCGATGCCGAAGACGCTCAGGACGACGAGGATGCGGGGTCGTCCAGGCCGGAGCATGTTCCCCGGGGCCCGGAGGTGTCTTCTTGGGCTGCCATGTCGAGCAGGACGAGGGCGTCATGGTCCGGCGTGCCTCGTTCGGCGTAGTAGGTCCCACATGCGGGCGGTGACAGCCGCGTGGGGGACCCTGTCACACCCCGGAACACCGCTCCCCGGCACGGTGCGGTCTGCCACCCCCCGAAGCTCGGGCGGCAGGCTGGAGATCGTCACGAGCCCCCCTTTCCTCGCAGGAGACCAACTGCGCCCGCAGGAGACCACCTGCGCGCAGGAGACCACCTGCGCCCGCACGAGACCCGACCATGTCCAACCCGGTCGCCTCGGCCCTGCCCGGCGACGACTCCCTCGCCGACGCGTAGCGTGACACGGCATGAAGATCCCCGTCACCGCCGCATGCTGTCGCAAACTGCTCTCACCAGCCGGACGACAAGCCTCTGATCAGCGATGGGACGGACCCGCATGAAGATCCTCATCAGCGCCGACATGGAGGGCGCCACCGGTGTGACCTGGCCGGCCGACGTGCTGCCGGGGACGCCGCAGTGGGAGCGTTGCCGGGCGATGTTCACCTCGGACGTGAACGCCGCCGTGCTCGGATTCCTCGACGGCGGTGCCGACGAGGTGCTGATCAACGAGGCCCACTCGACCATGCGCAACCTCCTCCTGGAGCGGCTCGACGAGCGGGCGCAGATGCTCACCGGCCGTCACAAGTCGCTGTCCATGGTGGAGGGCGTGCAGCACGGGGACGTGGACGGCATCGCGTTCGTCGGCTACCACGCGGGCGCCGGTATGGAGGGAGTCCTGGCCCACACCTACCTCGCCAACTCCATCACCGGCGTCTGGATCGATGACGTACGCGCCAGCGAGGGTCTGCTGAACGCGCACGTCGTCGCCGAGTACGGCGTCCCGGTGATCCTCGTCACCGGCGACGACGTGGCCTGCGAGGACGCGCTCGGATATGCGCCGGAGGCGCTCAAGGTCGCCGTCAAGGACCATGTCTCGCGGTACGCGGCCGTGTGCCGCACCCCGGCCAGGACCGCCGCCGACATCCGCGCCGCCGCCAAGGAGGCGGCCGCCCTGGCCGTGCGCCACGAGCCGGTGGAGCGCGGTCCGTTCACCATCGCACTGGAGTTTGACGCGGAGCATCTGGCGATGGCCGCCACCGTCGTGCCGGGCGTGGACCGCATCGGGGAGCGGAAGGTGGCGTACACGAGCCGGAGCAGGTACGAGGGGATCCGTACTTTCAAGGCGGTCACCACGATCGTCTCGGCCGCGGTGGAGGAGCAGTATGGCTGACCAGCAGGCACTCGACGAGGTCGTACGGTTCACCTCCGACCTCATCCGCATCGACACCACCAACCGGGGCGGCGGCGACTGCCAGGAGCGGCCCGCCGCCGAGTACGCGGCCGCGCGGCTGGCGGAGGCGGGCCTCGAACCCACCCTGCTGGAGCGCACCAAGGGCCGCACGAACGTCGTCGCCCGCATCGAGGGCACCGATCCCTCCGCCGACGCCCTGCTGGTCCACGGCCACCTCGACGTGGTGCCCGCCGAGGCCGCGGGCTGGAGCGTGCACCCGTTCTCGGGCGAGGTCCGCGACGGCGTCGTCTGGGGCCGGGGCGCGGTCGACATGAAGAACATGGACGCGATGATCCTCGCGGTCGTACGGGACTGGGCGCGCTCGGGCGTGCGGCCGCGGCGCGACCTCGTCATCGCGTTCACCGCCGACGAGGAGGCCAGCGCCGAGGACGGGGCGGGCTTCCTCGCGGATCAGCACGCGGGTCTCTTCGAAGGGTGCACCGAAGGCGTCAGCGAGTCGGGAGCGTTCACCTTCCACGACGGAAGCGGTCGGCAGATCTACCCCATCGGCGCCGGCGAGCGCGGCACCGCCTGGCTCAGGCTCACCGCGCGCGGCCGGGCCGGCCACGGCTCCAAGGTCAACCGCAGCAACGCGGTCACCCGGCTCGCCGCTGCCGTCGCCCGCATCGGCGCGCACGAGTGGCCGCTCAGACTCACCCCGACCGTGCGCGCCGCGCTCACCGAACTAGCCGCGCTGTACGGCCTGGAGACCGACCTCGACGATGTGGACGGCCTCATGGAGAAGCTCGGCCCGGCCGCCGCGCTCGTCGAGGCGACGGTCCGCAACAGCGCCAACCCGACCATGCTGAGCGCCGGTTACAAGGTCAACGTGATCCCGGGGGAGGCCGTCGCATACGTCGACGGACGCTATCTGCCCGGCGCCGAGGACGAGTTCCGTACGACCCTCGACGAGCTCACCGGACCGGATGTGAACTGGGAGTTCCACCACCGCGAGGTCGCCCTCCAGGCGCCGGTGGACTCGCCGACGTACGCCCGGATGCGGGCCGCCGTGGAGGAGTTCGCGCCCGAGGGGCACGTGGTGCCGTACTGCATGTCGGGCGGCACCGACGCCAAGCAGTTCTCCCGCCTCGGCATCACCGGATACGGGTTCGCGCCTGTGAAACTTCCGGAGGGCTTCGACTACCAGGCGCTCTTCCACGGCGTCGACGAACGCGTTCCGGTCGAGGCACTGCAGTTCGGCGTGCGCGTCCTCGACCGCTTTCTGCGCACGGCCTAGGAGGTGGGGGATGGTGCAGACCCTGCCTTACGGGGCATGGCCCTCGCCCATCGACGCGGCGCTCGCCGCCGCGCACGACGGGCAGCCGGAGTGGGTGGGCTTCGTCGGCGACGAGGTGTGGTGGACCGAGCCGCGCCCCGCCGAGGGCGGCCGCCGCACGCTCGTACGACGCACGGCGGACGGCAAGGAGGAGCCGGTCCTGCCCGCACCGTGGAACGTCCGCAGCCGGGTCATGGAGTACGGCGGCCTTCCCTGGGCCGGGGTGATGCGCCCCGAGGGGCCGCTGGTGGTGTTCGCGCACTTCGCGGACCAGCGGCTGTACGCGTACGAGCCCGCTGACCCGGGCGGCGCGCCGCGCGCGCTCACCCCGCTCTCGCCGGTGGGCGGCGGACTGCGCTGGGTCGACCCCGTGCTGCACCTGAAGCGCGGCGAGGTGTGGTGCGTCCTGGAGGAGTTCACCGGCGAAGGGCCGACGGACGTCCGCCGGGTGGCCGCCGCCGTGCCGCTGGACGGTTCGGCGGCCGAGGACCGGGACGCCGTGCGCGAGCTCACCGACGCCCGCCACCGCTTCCTCACCGGGCCCCGGCTCTCGCCGGACGGGCGGCGCGCCGCCTGGATCGCCTGGGACCATCCCCGTATGCCGTGGGACGGCACCGAGCTGATCGTCGCCGAGGTGACCGGCGACGGGACGCTCCGCACCCCGCGAACCGTCGCCGGCGGCCCCGACGAGTCGATCGCCCAGGCCGAGTGGGCGCCCGACGGATCCCTCCTCTACGTCAGTGACCGCACCGGCTGGTGGAACCTGTACCGGGACGGCGTCCTTCCCCCACCCTTCGGGCGGGGGGACCCCCCTCTCGCTTCGCTCGCCCCCCGCGAGGAGGAGTTCGGCGGCCCGCTGTGGAAGGCCGGGCAGCGCTGGTTCGCTCCCCTGGACAACGGGATGGTCGCCGTCGTGCACGGCCGGGGCGCGGGCGGGCTCGGGATCCTCGCCCCGGACAGCGGCGAGATCACCGACACGGCCGGACCCTGGACCGAGTTCGCCGCGACGCTCGCCGTGCGCGGCAGCCGGGTCGTCGGCGTGGGCGCGAGTCCGCACAGCGCGTACGAGGTCGTCGAACTCGACTCCGGCACCGGCGTGGCCCGGGTGATCGGCGCCGCGCACCGCGATCCGGTGGACCCCGCGTACTACCCCGAGCCGAAGATCCGCACCTTCTCCGGCCCGGGGGGCCGCGAGATCCACGCGCACATCCATCCCCCGCATCACCCCGGCCATGTCGCGCCCGGCGACGAGCTGCCCCCGTACGTCGTATGGGCGCACGGCGGGCCCACCGACCGGGCGGCGCTCGTCCTGGACCTGCGGATCGCCTACTTCACCTCGCGCGGCATCGGAGTCGCCGAGGTCGACTACGGCGGCTCGACCGGGTACGGACGCGAGTACCGCAACCGGCTGCGCGAGCAGTGGGGCGTCGTCGACGTCGAGGACTGCGCGGCCGTCGCCCTCGCTCTCGCCGAGGAGGGCACCGCCGACCGCGACCGGCTCGCCATCCGCGGCGGCAGCGCGGGCGGCTGGACGGCGGCCGTGTCCCTGACCACGACCGACGTGTACGCCTGCGGCACGATCATCTACCCGGTCCTCGACCTGGTGAGCTGGGGCACGGGGGAGACCCACGACTTCGAGTCGCGGTATCTGGAGACCCTCGTCGGTCCCTACTCCGAGGTGCCCCGCCGGTACACCGAGCGCTCGCCTGTGGAGCATGCCGACGGGATCACCGCGCCCTTCCTGCTGCTGCAGGGCCTCGACGACACCATCTGCCCGCCCGCGCAGTGCGAGCGGTTCCTGGCCCGGCTGAAGGGGCGGCGGATCCCGCATGCCTACCTCGCCTTCGAGGGCGAGGGGCACGGATTCCGGCGGGCTGAGACCATGGTGGGAGCCCTGGAGGCCGAGTTGGCCCTGTACGCGCAGGTCTTCGGGCTGAACCAGCCCGGCATACCCACACTGGAGCTCATCAAGTGACACCCCTGGTCCGGCCGGCCCGACTCGCACCCGGCGCCCGCGTGGCCGTCGTCGCGCCCAGCGGGCCCGTACGCGAGGAGCGGCTCGCGGCCGGGCTCGACATCCTGCGCGGCTGGGACCTGGACCCCGTCGTGGCCCCGCACGTCCTCGACCGGCACCCCGGCTTCCCCTACCTCGCGGGCAGCGACGCCGACCGGGCCGCCGACTTCCAGGCCGCGTGGTGCGACCCGGACGTGTCCGCGGTGCTGTGCGCCCGCGGCGGATACGGGGCGCAGCGCATGATCGACCTGCTCGACTGGGACGCGCTGCGGGCCGCCGGGCCCAAGGTGTTCGTCGGCTTCAGCGACATCACCGCGCTCCACGAGGCGTTCGCGGCCCGCCTGGGCCTGGTCACGCTGCACGGGCCGATGGTGTCGGCCGTCGACTTCCTCAAGAACGCGCGGGCACAGGACCATCTGCGGGCGACGCTGTTCGAGCCGGAGTCCGTGCAGACCATCACCTCCGGGGGCGTCCCGCTCGTACCCGGTCGCGCCCGCGGGGTCACCCTGGGCGGCTGCCTGAGCATGCTCGTGTCCGAGCTCGGCACACCGCACGCCCGCGCCGGGGCCCGGGACGGACTGCTGCTGATCGAGGACGTCGGCGAGGAGGCGTACCGGATCGACCGGATCCTCACCCAGCTGCTGCGCTCCGGCTGGCTCGACGGGGTCGCCGGGATCGCGCTCGGGTCGTGGGAACGGTGCGGGCCGTACGAGCTGCTGCGCGCGGTCCTCACCGACCGGCTCGGCGGGCTCGGGGTGCCGGTCGTCGAGGAGTTCGGATTCGGCCACGGCGAGGGCGCGCTGACGATCCCGTTCGGCGTGGGGGCCGAACTGGACGCGGACCGGGGGACGCTGACGCTGGACGTGCCGGCGCTGGTGTAGCCCGCGTGGGCCAGGGCGCACCAGGCAGGACACTCACCCGTATGGCCCCCACCGGCCGGGCGGAGCCGCTGGTCGCCGTTCATCGTGGTGGTATGAGCCCGAAGACCTCCCGGAGGGCCGGGACGAGCGGCGGGATGCACCAGGGACGGCAGCACTGGCTGACGCCCCGGAGGGTCGCCTTTGTGGTGCTGGCCGCGCTGCTGCTGGTCCTCGTCTTCGAGAACACCCAGAAGACCCAGATCCGGCTGGTGGTCCCCCTGGTGACCATGCCGCTGTGGCTGGCGCTGCTGGCCACCGGGGTGATCGGGGCGCTGTGCGGGGCGCTGTTCCTGAGTCGGCGCGGGTGACCCCGGGTCACGTACTGTGGCGGCGTGCCCGAGAATCCTGGATATCTCGCCGAAGGCCCCCGCGTGGGCATACGCCACTTCACACTCGACGACGGCCCCGAGTTCACGGCCCGGGCCCGGGAGAGCAAGGACCTGCACCATCCGTGGCTGTACCCGCCGACCAGCGCCCAGGCCTACGCCGCCTACGCGGGCCGGCTCATCGAGGACCCGACGAAGGCCGGGTTCCTGGTGTGCGAGAAGGACACCGGGGCCATCGCCGGGTACATCAACATCAACAACATCGTCGAGGGCGGCTTTCTGTGCGGGGCCCTCGGGTACGGCGCCTTCGCCCATGCCGCCGGCCGCGGGCTGATGGCAGAGGCCCTCGGCCTCGTGGTGCGGTATGCGTTCGGACCCATGGGATTGCACCGACTGGAGATCAACGTGCAGCCCCAGAACGCCGCCTCGATCGCCCTCGCCCGGCGCTGCGGCTTCCGCCTCGAGGGCTTCTCACCGGACATGATCTACATCGACGGCGCCTGGCGGGACCATGAACGCTGGGCCATCACCGCCGAGATGGTCGCGCGGTGAGCCGCATGCGCACGCTCGTCGTCCTGGACGCCCCCTCCAACCTGAGCCTGCGGCCATCCGCTCCCGGCACCGTGCCCGGCTGCCACAAGCTCGCCGGAGCCCTGCGCGAGCAGCGCGGCGTGCAGCGTCCGGGTGCTCAGGAGGGCGGTGTGGTCATGCCGCCGCGCTACGACCGCGGGGACTGCTCCATCCAGCTCGGCGCCTCGCCGGCGTTGCGCCGCATCGGGCGGTAGGGACTGGTAGCCGACGGGGGTACCTCCCACGGGACGCATTCGAGGAGGACCGGGCCGAGCTCGCCGCCCTGAACATCCTGGTGTCACCGTCGGCGACCTGCGCGTGGGGTGGGACGCCCTCGCCCGGGCCGCCGCGCAGGCCTTCAAGGTTCCCCAACTCCTGGGCCACTGGGCGCACTTGGATGCCGACGCCCTCGACCCGTCCGTGATGCCCGCCGTCGACAGAGCCGACCCCGACAGACTCCTTCCTGACGAACTCGCCGCGCTGCTAGGGCCGTTGCCACCGCCGGTGCGCCTCTGGCGGACGTCGTCGTGTCCGCCTTTGCGGAATCCTGACCGGCACGGCCCCTGGGCAGCTCGTCGGCTGCCGGGTTCCATGGTGATCGTGACGACGATCCGACGTGACGTGGTGACGCTGCCCGCCGTGGCGCTGGGGCCCGACAACCCGCTGCCCCCGCTGCGGCCCCTCGACGAGGTGCACCGTATCGACGACCGGGACAAGGAGGACCTGCCGCGCGGCATGGCCCGGCAGGCCGGCTACGGGCCCCTGCACAGCCTGCTGCCCGTGCGCGTCCGGGACGGCTACGGCAGAACACGGGAACCCCGGGACATCGCCGCCCTCGTGATCGAGAACGACCGGCTGCGCGTCACCGTCCTCCCCGGCCTCGGCGGACGGATCGCGTCGCTGTTCCACAAGCCGTCCGGCCGCGAACTCCTGTACTGCAACCCGGTGTTCCAGCCCGCCTGCTTCGCGCTCAACGGCGCCTGGTTCTCCGGCGGCATCGAGTGGAACATCGGTGCCACGGGCCACACCACCCTCTCCTGCTCGCCCCTGCACGCGGCCCGGGTCATCGCGCCGGACGGCGGCGGGATGCTGCGGCTGTGGGAGTGGGAGCGGTTGCGCGACCTGCCCTTCCAGGTCGACCTCTGGCTGCCGGAGGGATCCGACTTCCTGTACGTCGGCGTCCGCGTCCGCAATCCGCACGAGAAGCCCACGCCCGTGTACTGGTGGTCCAACATCGCGGTGCCCGAGGAGTGCCGCGTCCTCGCCCCGGCGGACGAGGCATGGCAGTTCGCATACGAAAGGCGATTGCAGCGGGTGCCGGTGCCCTCGTACGACGGTGCGGACCGTACGTACCCCCTGAACAGCACCCACCCCGCCGACTACTTCTACGAGGTGCCCGACGGGCGGCGCCGCTGGATCGCCGCGCTCGGAGAGGACGGACACGGGCTGGTGCAGACGTCGACCGACGTGCTGCGCGGGCGGAAACTGTTCGTGTGGGGCACGGGCACCGGTGGGCGCCGCTGGCAGGAGTGGCTCACCGCACCGGGCACCGGCGGCTACTGCGAGATCCAGGCCGGGCTCGCCCGCACCCAGCTGGAGCACGTACGGCTGGACGCCGAGAGCGAGGTGTCGTGGTTGGAGGCGTACGGGCCGCTGAACGCGGAACGGGAGGGGGAGTGGGCCGCCGTCCTGCGCCGAACCGAGGCACTGCTCGAGGCCGTCCTGCCGCGCGCCGAGGTCGACGCCGCGTACGAGGCGTGGAAACCGTACGCCGATGCCGAACCCGGTGAGACGCTCGCCGTCGGCTCCGGCTGGGGCGCGCTCGAAGTGCTGCGCACCGGCCAGAAGCTGCCGGGCACACCGTTCGACGAGTCCACGCTCGGTGCCGAGCAGGCGCCGTGGCAGGAGCTGCTGCGGACCGGTTCCTTCCCCGAGCCGCGGCGGGTCGGGCCGCCCGGTGAGACACTCGTGGCGCCGCACTGGCGGGACATGCTGGAGACCGCGCCCGCACGGCCGCTGACGGAGTACCACTTGGGCGTAGCACAGTGGCATGCGGGCGATCGGGCGCAGGCGGTGCGCAGTTGGGAGCGCGCCCTCGAACTTGCCCCGTCCTTGTGGCCGTTGCTGCGCTGCCTCGCCGTGGCCGACCAGGAAGCGGGTCACCGCCGGCGCGCCGCCGACCGCTATGCCGAGGCCTTCGACGATCTGTGCCGGGAGCGGCGCGACGACGGGGAGAGCTGGACGGCCGCCACGGCGGCGCTCGGCAGCGAGGCGATCGAGGCGCTGCTTGCCGTCGGCCGCGCCGCGGACGCGCGCGCCGTGTGGCAACGGCTGCACCCCATGACACGTGAACGCGGGCGTTTCCGGCTGATCGAGGCCCGGCTGCTGGTGGAGGAGGGGGACCGGGAGGAGGCGCGGGCCGTCTTCGACGCGGGGTTCGAGGTCGCCGACCTGCGGGAGGGGGCGGAGACGATCGGTGACCTGTGGGCCCGTATCACCGACGAGCCGCTGCCGGCCCGCTATGACTTCCGGATGCGGCCGAGGGACGACGACGGGAACTAGGCCCTGTCGTCAAACTCCCTCCCCCAGCCTTCGGCCGGGAGGTGCCCCCAGCCCCGCGACGCCATGCACGCTCCCCCAAGCTCTTCGAGCA